>JAYUFI010000437.1:0-5387 GCA_043738805.1 Planctomycetaceae bacterium
GAATTCATTTCGCGAAGCGTGGCAGGTGCTGCTGAATGACCTATATCTGAGTCGCGTCGATCTACCGAAGCGAAAATTCAATGGGGCTCAGCAATTCGCCTACACCGGAGTGATCCTGATGGGCGGCGGTTCGCTGCTGACCGGCTTGGCGATCTACAAGCCGGTGCAATTCGCGTGGCTGACATCGCTGCTGGGCGGCTACGAATGGGCGCGGTTCGAGCACTTCGCGTTGACGGTCGGCTATGTCCTGTTCTTTCTGATGCACATCACACAAGTCATCCGAGCCGGCTGGGGCAACTTCGCCGCGATGGTCTGCGGCTACGAACTGACGCAGAACTCAACGTAGCCGTCATCGCTCCGCGTGACGAGCCGAACGTTTCGCCGACGTGGTTGGGTCATTCGGCTCATCACGCGGAGCGATGATGGCTACGTTGCCGAAAACCGATCGCCGTTATCCCGTTTTTCTTCAACGTCAAAAGGACGATCACATGTCTGCCACATCAACCGTCTCCGACGATTCCGAACAACAACTCCGCCGGATGACTCGCCGCAGTTTCGCGACGGGCGGCATCGCGGCGCTCGTCGGCACGACGGGCTTGTGGTGGCTGAAGTCCGCGACGCTCGACGACGGCATCTCATGGCCTCTGCGCAAGGTGATGCAGTTCAACGAGCGCGTCAGCCAGGCGTACTTCGGTCCCGATCGATTGGCTCCGACGTTTGACGTCTCGCGAGCGAAAGAACCGCGTGTGAACGGCAAGCTCGGCCTCAAGAAAGTTGTCGATCTGAACCGTTGGCGATTGGACGTTCTCAGCCCCGGTGAAAAGCCGGTTGTTGAACGTTCGCTGCCGCTGGCTGCGATTCACGAACTGCCGCGCTTCGAGATGGTCACGGAATTCAAATGTGTCGAAGGCTGGAGCCAAGTCGTGCAATGGGCCGGAGCACACCTGTCCGACTTCATCGAGAAGTACGGTCACGACACAGCGTTCATCGGCCTGACGACTCCCAGCCGCGAGTATTACGTCGGTCTCGACCGAGCCAGTGCGATGCACTCGCAGTCGCTGCTGGCCTACGAGATGAACGGCCAACCGCTCACGCCGGGACATGGCGCTCCGTTGCGATTGGTTTGCCCGCTGAAGTACGGAGTGAAGTCGATCAAACGCATCGGAGCGATCCAGTTCGCTCACCATCGCCCGGCCGATTACTGGGCCGAACGCGGCTATGACTGGTATCTTGGCCATTGACCCATTGAAGCGGCGTACAAAACCTCCGCAAGGTTCCACTCAGCGGTGTGGTTCCACTCTCCACTGGGATTCCATGTAGAAGTCTTATCGGCGACGCGCGGCGTACGGTAATTCGCCGATGCCGGGGACGACGAGCAGGTCGAAATCTTTGTCGGCTTAGAGAAGAGTGAAGAGTATTGACGACTTGCAGGGTCGAGGCGGGATCGACGGTGCGGTTGAGTTCGTCGACGGTCAGCAGCAGGACTTGCGGCCAAAGAAATATAGAAACGCCAACGAGCGGCGTCGGGAGGCGACAGCGACTGACCAACGAGCATGAAGTTCAAGGCGCATCGACAACCGGGACGCCGCCGAGGTCGCGGACTTGTTGTTCCAAGAGCGTGATGCGGCTTTGCAGTTGTTCGATCAGCGGGGCAACGGTCTTCTGGGCAAATCGTTTGTGGATGTGCTGTGGGCAGTTTACGTCCCAGGCTTCGATGTGAAAGACGATCGCTCGTTCCACTTTGCCGGGATAATCGGGGTCGGCAAGTCTCTGCTGGAGATCGGGATCATCTTCGACTTCGACGATGCGGGCGGTACCCCAAAGTTTGATGCGGCGGCTGTGGACGTAGTCCATCAGGAAAATGAAGGCCTTCGAGTTGTCCTGAAGGTTGCCGAGCGTGATGAATTGCCGGTTGCCTCCGAAGTCCGCGAAGCCGAGCGTCTTCTCGTCGATGACTCGCAGGAAGCCGGGTGAGCCGCCTCGATACTGAATGTAGGGCTGCCCATCGGCGTTGGCGGTGCCGAGATAGAACATGTCCATCTCGGCGAGAAACGTGACGAGGTCCGACGTGACCGTCGTTTGCCAGCCGCGGCTTTGCTCCATCTTGGCGTACGCCGCTCGCGAGCCTTTCACCGATTGGATCGCTTTGACCGGAGGCGTGAAGGCGATGTCGCTGGGGAATGTGGTCATGATTGACTCCTTGAAACTCAAACTGTCTCGTAGCCACGCTCGCCAAGAGCGTGGGTAGGCACAATGAACGCGCTCTTGAAAACCCACGTTCTGGCGAACGTGGCTACGGGAACAAATTTCGGCGAATCGCTACACCACCAACTTTGTGGCCGGCGCGAAATCGACATCGGTCTTGAGCGCGTTGTTGAGGTAGTTCGTGAAGAACCCCAGCACGACAGTCGCGATGACTTCGACAATTTCGCCATCGGTCAGACCGGCGGCTTTCACGGCTCGCAGGTCGTCCTCGGAGACGTGCCCTTTCTCGGCGACGACTCGTTTCGCGAACTTGAGCGCGGCGTCTGACTTGGGATCGGCAGAGACCGCTTGGCGTCCGCCCGTGATGTCGGCAGCGGTCAGTCCGTGCCCCGTGCCGATCGCGCACAACGCGGCGAGGCAGTAGTCGCAACTGTTCGACTCACTGGCAGCCAACTTCAGTTGATCGCGCAACTTCTCGGTCAACAGGCCGGTGCTCATCGCGGTCGAGAATTGCAAGAATGAGTTGAGGACCGCCGGGCTGTTGGCCATCAGTCGAGCCACATTCGGCACTCCGCCGAACGCTTGCTGCACGACGTCGAACAGTTGTTTGGTGGTTCCGGTGGCGGTTTCTGGGTGAACGAGTTGAACGCGAGCCATGATTTCTCTCCTGAAGCGTTGAAGTTCTGTCGGACGGTGTCGCAGACGTGCGTCACGCTGGGATGAGAAATCACTTTTCGTGCCGAAACGGACTGGTGACTTCATCTCATGGATTTCACATGAGTTACATCGTATTGAGAAAAAACAACGACAGCACGATATTTCGTGAAACAACGACATATCGTGCTCACTCCACGAAATATCGTTATCCTATGGCTCATGAACTCACCCACCAACCAAACGGCACTCGTCTGCGACCCGAAGCGACTGCTGCTCGATCTCGCTGAGCAACATCATCTGCCCGATCTACTGCCACTCGCTGTTCGGCGACTGGCGGAGTCGCCGGTGGTCGCGCTCGTTCGCATCTGGCTACTTCAACCGCCGCTCGCTGGCGACTGTGATCGCTGTCACCTAGCGGCGGATTGTGCGAACCGTGAACGGTGCTTGCACTTGGTCGCGAGCGCTGGTCAACCACTCGATCCGTCGAGCGAATCGTGGGAGCGAATCGACGGCGCGTTTCGCAGGTTCCCGCTCGGAGTTCGCAAGGTCGGGCACATCGCGAAGACGGGGCAGTCGCTGGAAGTGCTCGACCTCACTCGCGATCAAAGTTGGGTTGCGCAGCCGGAGTGGATCAAAGATCAGCGGATCGTGTCGTTCGCCGGACACCCGCTGATGCATCGAGGACAGGTTCTCGGAGTGCTCGGACTCTTCTCGCGCGAGCAGCCAGGTGAGTCGTGCTTCGAGTGGCTGCGGATGATTGCCGATCATCTTGCGGCGGCGATTGCGAATGCACGGGCGCTCGACGAAATCGAATCGCTGAAGAAGCGACTTGAACAAGAGAACGAGTATCTGCGCGAGGAGGTCAAGCAGACGGATTCGTTCGGAGAACTCGTCGGTCAGAGCTTATCGTTGCAGGCGGTTGTTCGGCAAATCGATCTCGTCGCGGCGACAGACGCAGCGGTCTTGATCCTCGGCGAAAGTGGCACGGGGAAAGAACTGGTCGCGCGCGAATTGTACCGTCGCAGTCGCCGCGCCAATCGGCCGCTCATCAAAGTGAACTGTGCCGCGATCCCGCGTGAACTTTACGAAAGCGAGTTCTTCGGCCATGCGAAAGGCTCATTCACCGGAGCACTCCGCGATCGAGCCGGTCGATTCGAACTGGCAGACGGCGGCACGCTGTTCCTCGACGAGGTCGGCGAGATTCCACTCGACTTGCAGTCCAAGCTGCTGCGCGTACTCCAGGAAGGGGAACTTGAACGAGTCGGGGAAGAGCGAACCCGCCGCGTCGATGTCCGCATCATCGCTGCAACGAATCGCAACCTGCGAGCGGAAGCCGAAGCGGGCCGCTTCCGACAAGACCTCTTCTATCGCCTGAGCGTCTTCCCGATGGAGCTGCCTCCGCTACGCAATCGTGCCGACGACATCCCGCTGCTCGCTCAACATTTTCTCGAACGCTTCGCCCGCAAACTCGGCCGCCCACGTCTGAAGCTGACATTGGTCAACGTCCAAGAACTACAACGCTACAACTGGCCCGGCAACATCCGCGAGCTGCAACATGTTCTCGAACGTGCCTGCATCGTTGCCGACGACGGTCGCCTGCGCTTTGACCTGTTCGTTGAATTACCAATGAAAGCGATCACGCGTTCGGAACCTGCGACCTCTCCTCAAATCATGACGGCGACCGAACTGCGCAATCTCGAAGTAGACAACATCCGCGCCGCGCTCGCCGCCTCAAACGGAAAGATTTACGGACCTGACGGAGCCGCCGCCCGGCTTGCCATGAAGCCAACCACACTGGCGTCACGAATCAAAGCACTTGGCCCACTTCTGATTCGGGAATAGCCCAGCGATCAATGCGGCTCGACTCAGCGGCGCACTTCCGCTCCTCACAGGTGTCGCATGATTCCGGTGAAACGTCGTCAGGAGCGTCCACGACTCATCTCGCTCAGCGCTTTGCCGCTCCGTCCACGATTCAGCATGGCATGCCGCTCAAGGAACTGATGGGCAGTGAGTTGATCGTATTGATTGGCGAATCGTTTGCTTCAGCATGGTCGGACTTTGACGCGAAGCGGTTTCGGACTCGTGCCGCGCGAGGTCTGGATGATCTTGAAATGAGCCAGCGAGCACAGCACAGCGCGTGTCCTGGAGGAACAACTGCCGGACGACTCCGATGACACGGCTCGGCTGCTGATCGCTGCGCTGAGACCGGAATTGCCAACAACGGTAGGGAACGGTTTGGCGTCCTTCTTCTATCTGCCGCACTCACACGTCACAGATCGCCTTTGTTGGAGCCGATTCGTTGGGGTTCGGTGTGAATCACCCTCAAAAGACTTCGATTTTCTGTCGTTACGGAGATGCCGGGCGTAATGCGGCTTGTCGGTCTCCAGACGGTGCGTTGTTGTCATTGTTGTTGTTTTGAGTCACGGCGATGGCCGTCGCGACCGCAGCGGCAATGGCGGCGGAACCGAGGTGCTCGATCCGAAGGGGCCGTTGCCTGCATACCACGGAGCATCGGGGTTTTGTCC
>JAYUFI010000438.1:0-2030 GCA_043738805.1 Planctomycetaceae bacterium
ACACCGAGATTGCTGGCGAAGTGAGCGGTGCGGTCAGCACAAACCGAGCAGAGAGCCTCGCGGATTTCCGCCGCTAATTGGCGAAGTTGCTCATCTGAAAGTCCTCGCAAATCTCGCGGAGACACGATGCGTGAAAGTAGATCGAACGTCATCAATGACCTCTTGTTATCGAATAAGCAGTGAGCCGATTCCTCCCGCAAGCTCACACTTGGCTGAGCAAGATACCGCGATTCCTATCCGGAGTGAAGCAGTTGGCTTAACCGCTTCGTCAGGCAAAGCGGCAAAGTCGCCGGAGCAAATTCCGTCGCTTGTGATCGCATCATATTCAGCGGCATTTTCGATGCGCGGTTGACGGAGGGTTGATCAATTCCAAACCACGGCTCCGGCGATACGATCTTTCACAGTAATGGTCTCGGTCTTGGCCACTCGAACAGAAGCGTGAGGAATGTGATGCGAACGAGTTTCCGTATTTGTGGACTTGTTTGTTGGCTGACGTGTCATGTGGCGACAGCGGCCGATGTTACTCCGGATCAAGCGAATGCCTTTCGGACGTTTATCAAAGCTCAAGCAGCCGCGCTGCGAGCGCATGATGTTGCTCCTCAAAACGCTGATGAGTGGCAGCAACGGAAGACCGCGCTTCGAGCGAATCTGCTCAGAGCTTGGGGTGGGTTTCCGGAGACTCCCTGCGATCTCGCACCGCGAAAGTTGGGTGAGATTCAGCGCGACGGATATCGGATTGAACGGTTGGTTTTTCAGACTCGACCCGGCGTGTGGATGACGGCGAATGCTTACGTGCCGGAGAGGGCGAAGACCGAAAAGGTGCCCGCGATCTTGCACGTGCATGGTCACTGGGCGGGAGCGAAACAAGACCGAGTCGTGCAGTCGCGGTGCATCGGTTCGGTGAAGCACGGTTTCTTCGTGCTAGTGGTCGATGCGTTTGGGGCAGGTGAGCGCGGTCTCTCGAAGAGCCTCGGCGAATATCATGGTGAGATGACCGCCGCGACGTTGTTCCCCATCGGTCTGCCGCTGTCTGGTTTGCAGGTCTATGAAAACATGCGGGCAGTTGATTACTTGCAGACTCGACCGGAAGTGGATGGCAAGCACATTGGCATCACCGGCGCGAGCGGCGGTGGCAACCAAACGATGTATGCCGGGGCGTTCGACGAACGGTTCTCGTGTGTCGTGCCGACTTGCTCGGTCGGAAACTACCAAGCGTATCTCGGTCAAGCGTGCTGTCTGTGTGAAGTTGTGCCGGGTGCGTTGCGATTCACCGAAGAAGGTGACGTGCTGTCTCTTGCAGCTACGCGCGGCGTGATGATCACGAGCGCCACGAAGGACGCTTTCCAGTTCTCGGTTGGTGAGGCGAAGAAGTCGTTCGCGCGGGTTGAGTCGATTGCCAAACTGCTCGGCAAACCGGACGGTGTAAAGCACACGATCATCGACTCCGGACACGACTACAACCAAGCAATGCGCGAAGCGATGTCTGGTTGGATGACGCGACACCTCAAAGCGATTGGCGACGGTTCACCGCTTCCCGATCCCGAAATCAAAACCGAAGAACCGGAATTGCTTCGCTGTTTTCCGGGCGACTCGCGACCGGATGACTACATGACCATCCCGCGTTTCGCGGCAGTGGAAGCTCGCAAGCTGTTGGAGAGCCAGACGACATTTGACAGTCTCGACACCTCAAAGGCCGACAAAGTGACGCGACTCAAGGCCCTCGACGCGGTGCTTGGTGGGGCATCTCCGCCAGCGACGAAGACGGCGGACATCCTCGAACTAGCGGAGGGTGAGACCGTGATTTTGAGCTTCGAGAGTGAGCCGAACATCAAGCTCAGTGTCTTGCTGCGCGGCTTGCCTGAAGATTCTCCGCCAAAGATCAAACGATTGGCCGTGCTGCTGGACTTGGAACAGACTGCCGACAAGACACTGGGAGGCGACCTCGCCAAGAAACTGCAAGCCGATGGTTGGACGGTCGCGGTTCTCGAACTGCGAGCCACCGGCCGGTTCGCGGTTCCGGGAGACAAGAT
>JAYUFI010000439.1:0-2029 GCA_043738805.1 Planctomycetaceae bacterium
TCACCGTTCCGCCGCTGCGAGAACATCCGACGGATATCCCGCTTCTCGCTCATTACTTCATGGAGCGATTCGCAAAAAAGACCGGCCGCCCGGTGCGAGGTTTTACTGAAGAGGCGATGGAACTTTTGCAGAACTACAACTGGCCCGGAAATGTTCGCGAATTGCAGAACGGCGTCGAGCGAGCCGTTGTGCTCAGCACCGGCGACCGTGTCACGCTGGCAGACATCCGATTGTCGGGGCTTCGTACTCCAGTTGCCGTCAGCACGCCGCCGACAATGCTTCAGCAATCATCCGCAAACCAGCAACCTTCCGGACCAGTTCCGGCTTCGGTGACACCACTCGCTGAGACTGCGAAGTTTGAGAAGTCGCTCGAAGATCTCGAACAGGAATACATTCTGGCGACGCTCGAACGGAGCAATTGGAACAAGTCGCAAGCCGCGATGATTCTCGGCATCGAACGCTCAACCTTGGATCGAAAACTTAAGAAGTACGGCGTCAATCGACCGACCACCGAATGACGCAGCTTATGACTCTGCTTGGATTTCAGAGAAAGTTGTTGACATGAAGGGGATGTCTCCGGACAATTCGCCCGTCTCGCAGACTACCCACCGTTGAGTTCCCGCCTGTTAAAGTTTTTTGTGCCGGTGATTGACTGTTTTAATTTCATCGCACACTGTTTGAGTTCCGCGAATTTCGCTCGTGTTGAATGAGGACGAGACCACAATCAGCGCTGGTTCTCCGTCTCTCGTTAGTTTGTCACTAAACCCCGTTAGAAATTGGAGTAGGACGAATGTCGTATCCGCTCGAGGCAGATTCGGACCTCGATGAAGAAGTTGGCTTTCATGATGAACTGCTCCTCGAAGACTCGGAATTTTCCGACGAGTACGAGGAGGTCGATTTCGAGGCGATTGGGGTTAACCCGACGTCACCTACGAAAGCCAAACCTGGGTCAGAGGAAAAGGTGCTGATGTTGGCCGCACGTTATGCCGCAGGCATGCCGTTGTGGCACAACGATGACTGCACAGATCATGGCCCGGCACGAGCACGTCCGGAAGCTTAAATCGTTGCAGCAATAAACACTGAGGCTCTTCAGGTTCTCCCTGAAGAGCCTTTTTTGTTGCGCTCAAGGAAACGTGGCGAGGCGCTCCGCGTCGCGATTCACGCTGCGGAGCGTCGTGCCGCAATGCCGCATTGCCTCGCTATGAATTTGTCGCTTGTGAAACTGCAATTGTTGAACACGACAAATGTGGTTGTGGCACCGCCGACGGCAGCGAATCCGAATCGTCACATTCAGCGACAGCCGCTCCCGCCCTCTTAACGCTGTTGATGAGTATGGTTCCCAACGAACCACCTAACAACGCCGGGAGAAAGACGATGTCTCCTACAACTGCGACCGCGATGATCGCCGCCATGAGCCAGCCGAAGCGACTAATCAATAACAGATCGGCTGGGTACAGCATCAACATGCCAAGCGCGAGTACCGCGCTGGTTTCCCAAATTGCAGGGCCACTGTGTCCGACGGCCAATGCGATCGAGTCCTCACGAGTCTTTCCATCCTCGATTCCTTTGCGGAACCAGGTCAATTTATGCAACGTTCCGTCGACTCCGATCCCCATTGCGATCGACGCGGTCATCATCGTGCCAATATCGACCGGAATCCCGATGTACGAAATCAGGCCGAAGATCTGCCCGATCGGATAGACGTTCGGCAGCATCGTCATGAAACCAGCAGCCACACTGCGGACGGCGAAAATCATCACGATCGCGACCGTCAGATAGGCCACGCCGAAGCTGTTGACTTGGCTGTCGAGTACCGCTTGTTGCGTTTGCAAAAAGAGCGGGACCATTCCAGTGACGAGGTGATCCGTTCCCGCGTGCATCCGCAACACCGATTGTGCGATGCCATGAACTTCACTGACCAGCTTGCCGAAATTGGAATCGGACATTACCAAGCATTGAGCAGTGATTCGCCACAACTCGTCACCCGCATTGTTCAATTGAGCGTCACCCGGCTTGCGTAAATCGTGAG
>JAYUFI010000440.1:0-2026 GCA_043738805.1 Planctomycetaceae bacterium
AACCGCCGCATGACATTCCTCCTCCTTGAGGCAAATTCCACTCACGTGGTTTACCAGCGCTCTCCAGTTTCGCAAATAGAATGTCAACACGGCCTAGTCTCTTGCCGACATACTGATCTCGTTGCGGCTGTCATAACCGACACAGCTTGTGGCCCTGCAATGCCGATATCAGATCAGACCAGCTTGATGCCTTGGTTGTCGTCCGATACTTTGCCTCGCCGCTTGGAATGCTCGCAGGTTACTAAACGAGCCAACCAGCGGTCCTGCCTGCCTCGCCTGATCCCTCCCACCTTTGAGCAGAACGAAAGACCTCCCATGTGGAAGACCGTTCGCCTCACCTGGATGTTGCTGTGGTTGCTCGCAACTGGCGTTGCCTCGCTGACATCGCTTTCGCTGGCAGCCGATCTTCCTCCCGCTGACGCTTCGATTGAGCAAGTCATTGACCAGTTCGTCAACGAACGCCTCGCGGCAGACAAGATCACCCCGGCTCCGCAAGCGGATGATCTCAATCTGTTGCGGAGGTTGTCGCTCGATCTCGCGGGACGAATTCCAACAACGGCGGAAGCTCAGGCGTTCGCGGCGAGCACTTCGCCCACGAAGCGAGTCGAGTTGGTCGACCGCCTGCTCGCGAGTCCGGATTTTCCGTTGCACCAACGCAACGAGTTGGACCGCCTGCTGCTGGCCCATAAGCCCAACGACGGTGAGTTCCGCAAATATCTGCTCTGGGCCACTCAGCAAAACCGGCCGTGGGATGCAATGTTTCGCGACATGCTCATCGGCAGCGAAGTGGACGAGAATCAAAAGGGCGCGCTGACGTTTGTGAAATCGCGAGCCCGCGAACTCGATGATCTCACCAACGACACGGCCAGTCTGTTCTTTGGCGTGAACGTGAGTTGTGCGAAGTGTCACGATCATCCGCTGGCCACAGATTGGAAGCAGGATCATTTTTATGGCATGACTTCGTTCTTCAGCCGGACGTACCTGACGAAGAAGAATCTGCTCGCGGAGAAGCAAGTTGGCGAAGTGAAGTTCTCCACGAAGAAAGATGGTCAAAAGCAGGCGGCGTTTCTGTTCCTCACGGGAGCGACCATCACCGAACCGACCGTCGAACGGACGAAGGAACAACTCAAGGAATTCGACGAGGTCGTCAAGAAACAAACGCAGGATGACAACGCTCCGCCGCCAGAGAAGCCGGGGTTCAGTCCGCGCGAGAAGCTCGTCGAAATCGCCTTGCGGTCTGAGGACAATCGCTTCTTCGCACGCAACTGCGTCAACCGCGTTTGGGCACAGTTCTTCAGCCGAGGGATCGTTGATCCGGTCGATCAGATGCACTCGGCCAATACTCCGTCGCATCCGGAATTGCTGGATTGGCTGACGCGCGATTTGGTCGTTCACGGTTACGACATGAAGCGTTTGATTCGTGGCATCGCGTTGAGCCAGACGTATTCGCGATCGAGCGAATGGACGACGGGCGAGTTGCCGTCGGCCTCACTGTACGCCGTTGCGAAGGTCAAACCGCTGACGCCGCGTCAGTACGCGCTGTCACTGTTCATGGCGGCTCACAACCCAACGCAATGGCCTGCGGCCGATCAAGCTCAGCAGTGGGCTCAGCGTCGCGAGCAATTGGAGAACGTGGCCAACGGCTGGGCCAACATGTTCGAGGTGCCCGGCGAGGGATTCCAAGTTGCCGTCGACGAAGCGCTGCTCTTCACCAACAACAAACGGATCGAAGACGAATTCCTCCGCGATTCCGGAGACCGCATCGTCGGCCATTTGAAAACGTTGAGCGATGATTCGGCGATGATTGACGCAGCGTTTTGGTCGGTGAATTCGCGGCCCGTTCGCGATGACGAACGAGCGGCGTTGAACGATTATTTGCAAAAACATTCCGCCGACCGAGTTGTCGCCCTCCGACAAATCGTGTGGGCCTTGTTGACCAGTCCCGAATTGAGAGTCAGTTATTGAAAAAGTGTAGCCCGCTCTCGCCGAGAGCGGACGCGGCGAGCGAAACTCGCCGCGCAGCCGG
>JAYUFI010000441.1:0-5370 GCA_043738805.1 Planctomycetaceae bacterium
CGGAGTTGGATCGGCTGAATCAGGACGCGAGTGGTCCCCGCTTCTTCGAGCGATGTCTTCCACTCCGACTGTTTTTGCGACAGGATGATCAACGCGGCAGAGCTTGCGGTACGTTTCCAACGCAGAAAATCCTGGAAGCCTTCAGACAAGCCTTCGCTCACGGAGTCGGCCATCAGCAGGATGCCATCCACCGGATTGTTGCGCATCCGCGTCAGCCCGCGCTGCAAGTCAGACAGCATCAGCACGCGATAGTTGAGCTTCGTCAGATAATCGCGCAGCAAGTCTTGATGCTTGGGACGAGTTTCGATGCAGAGGACCGTCTTCGGGCCGCCGTTGTTGTCATCGCGCGGCTTGCCGCCTAATTCGATGATCGCCTTGCGAGTCGCATGGACGACTTCTGTCGCCAATTGAAACCGCTCATTCGGATTCACACGCATCATGTGATCGACGAGATCACCCAATACGACTGGAACCTTGGGACTAACGGATCGCAGCGGTCGCACGTTCGTGTAACGGCTGAGCTGTTTCCGCTCCATGCGATCTTTCGTCGCCGGATACGGAGCAGTCCCGGCCAACAATTCATACACGACCGATCCGAGAAAGAACAAATCACTGCGCGGATCATTGTCCGGTGCTCCGGTCCCCTTTTCGAGCGTCGCGTATTCGAGAGCTCGTAAGTTCCCTTCATCGGCACCGCTGTCTGTTGCACTGACGCTCGCCAAACCAAAATCGACCAGCTTCGCGACACGATCGCTACTCATCAACACGTTCGTTAGCTTGAAGTCGCGATGAGTCATTCCTTTTGACAGGGCGTACTCCAGCCCTTCGGCCATGTCGAGCGCACACTGCGCGCCTTCGATCGGAGAACACTGCCCGCGAATCTTCAAGAACTCGCGGAGGTTGCCCCCTTCCACGAATTCCATCGTCAAGTAATGCTCGCCCTTGTCCTCACCCACATCATAAATCGGGACGATGTTCTTGTGCTTGAGCCGCTGACAGATTTCCGCTTCGCGATGGAACTGCTTGACGTAACTCGGATCACCTGCCCAGCGTTGTCGCAGCACTTTCAAGCCGAACATCTTGCCGTCATCGAGCGAACAAGCTCGAAACACGCGAGCGAAACTCCCGGAAGCGTTCCGATACAGCAGCTTGTAGCGGCCCAAAATCAACCCGTCGGTCTCACCCTTTTGCAACTTGGCCAATTGGTATGTGGTCAGCGCGCCTTGGCGTTCGAGTGCATCCAGCAACGGGCCGGGCTGGCGAGTCACTGACGCGACATCGTGCAACGCTGTTTGCAATTGAGCAGGAGTTACAAGCTCAAGCTCAACCAACGCTTGCCGCAGCTCATCCAGAGTCTGGAACGACATTCGACGACCATCGACAATCCGAGTTCTGGAATTCCAAAATCGCTCGGTAATAAAAGGTGGGCAAAAGACAAGAAAGGGTCCAACACAAACCTGACCGAACCGCGCGAGAGGATACTAGGTTCACTATCAAGGAGACGCAAGCAGGGTCACAGAGCGGCTCGTTCAGCGAACGGCGTTTGAAAAATTGCCGTAGCCGAAACCGTAAGACTTCGGGTTCTCCGCAACCCAGAAATCTCACGATTTTGACGACGTTCAACCAAGTGCAGTCGATTGCCTGATCGTCGCTGAACGACACGAAATGTTTTCGATCAACGTGAATCTAGTCCCCCAACAATTCTTCGTGACTGCGACTTTCCTCAATGAGCCAGGGGTCATCGAGACTTGTCCGTGTCGGCATAACTGTCCGTCACTCCAATGTCGATCAACAGGCCGCTACCATGTCGCCCCTGATCGACGAACGAAAAGTTTTTCTGTCGAGATCACCAAATAACGATTTCAATTTCGAGGCCCTGATATGCAAAAGCTTCCCGTCATTTTCGCGTTGATGACCGCCTTGTTCTGGGGCCTGTATGGTCCAACTTTGGCAATTGCTCGACAGGCCGAGCAAGGGAACGCGTTCAAGCCCTACTTGATGATTGGTGTTGCGTATTTGGTGTGGGCGATTCTTGGCGGAGCAGCCGGGATGGCTTATACGAAAGTGCCCTTTTCATTCAGCGGTGCGGGAGTGACTTGGGGGTTTATCGGCGGCAGCTTGGGAGCGTTTGGTGCTCTGACGCTGACATTGGCGATGTTCAGTTTTGAAGGAAAGCCGCGACCAGACATCGTGATGCCCATCGTCTTCGGCGGTGCCGTTAGCGTGACAGCCATCACCGGTTTTCTGCAAACGCGCAACCTGGAAGGTGCCCACGCTCCGAGTCCTTGGCTCTGGATCGGAATGCTCGGCATGGCGGTCTGCATCGTGATTGTCGCGTCGAATACGCCGCATGCAGCGCCACCGAAGAAAACTCAAGCAGCCAAGCCGAGCCCAGCCGTTGAGCCTGAGTCACCAAAGTCTGAAAGCTAGGATTTGTCTCTCAAAGTCGTGGGACGGGCACTCTTGCCCGTCGAAGCCCCGTAAAAAAGACGGGCAAGAGTGCCCGTCCTACAAAACCTCAACGAATTGCAGGATAGAGCCTAATAAGCCGCTCACCGACATTCCTCTTCTTCAGCGTATCACCATCATGCCCGAAGCCTTCATCTTGATTCCCGGTCGAACCAGCGAGCAGGGGACGACCCTCAACGAGGGCAAATACACCGACGGCTATCAGACCGAGATCAACACGTTGCAAGTCACTTCCCAAGACATGCAGCGAATGGGGCTGACTAGCGGTGATCTGGTCCGAGTGTGGAATGAATTCGGCGAAGTGACCGTGCCGATCAAGCCATCCAAGGGAGATGAACTTCCACCCGGCCTGCTCTTTATCAGTTACGGCGATAAGTCCAGCCGCCTCATGGGAGCGGAGACTCACGGCAGCGGCATGCCCGACAGCAAAGGACTCGACGTCTGGATGGAAAAGGCGACGTCGTAACGCGGCGCAGCCGCAAGTGCGTCGCCGTCATTGCTCCGCGTGACGAGCCGAATGTTTATCAACGTCTTGTGAAGCAATCGGCTCATCACGCGGAGCGTGATGGCGACGTAGAACTGCGTCGCCACACGTTGCGAAGCGTTCCGCGCATTTCCAACGTCAGATCGCTCCAGTTTTCGATCGCAAGCTCAACATGAGCGAGCGCGGCTGTCGGAAACTCCTGCTGGCAACCGGTCAGTTGTGCGAGCCAATTTTCCAGGCCGGGGTTATGTCCAACGACCATGACCGTTTCCAACTGTGGCAGAACCTGCGACAAGATCGCGACAAACGCCGGATGCTCTGCGTGATAAAGCCCGGGAACCGCTTCGATCAGGCCTCGATAGCTCGCCGCTTCCGCCATCAAGATTGCCGTGTCCTGCGCGCGAACGGCGGTTGATGTCAAAACGTGATCGGGAATGAGCCGCTGTTCCACCAGCAGTCGTCCCACTTGCTGAGCCGCGCCGCGACCACGCTTCTTCAACGGACGATCGTGATCCGTCAATGCGGTCTCCTTCCAACTCGATTTCCCATGCCTCAGCAGCAACAACGTTCTCATCAGCGTCTCCACTCCGTAGCCACAAGTTTCCAGAGTGTGAGCATGCTCTCGCATGTGGCCTCTCCAACAAGCAGCCACGCAAAACCTGTTCGTCAAACGCCTCTTATCCAATCAACGGTCGATTGAGTTCCGTCTGCCACATCGCCGAATCGGGACTCGATTCCGGACCAGTGACATAAAATTCCCAGAGGTTTGACGCGGCCGTGTGACCGTTGGCCGCGAGCCATTCACAGAACTCGCCCCATGCGCCGCCGAGTCCTTCGTAGGGTCCACGATAGATCGTCCGCGCGACCTTCGTCGCTGGGAGTTGGCTCGGCATCACGCGACCAACCGGTGTGACTGGCTTCGTCACCGGCACGCCCACTTCAAAATCAAAGACGCCTGGATTCATTTGGAAGTGATGCGAGAAGACCGGACCAACCGGGCCGATTCCCTGAGCGACGACGGCGGCAATCACTTCGCCAATCGCCGGTCCCATCACTTGCTGAATCTCTTCGCGAGGAATTTTGATGCGAATGGTCGCCGTGAGTTGAGCTGCGGACGATGTGATCTGCGGGACATCGATCATGGTTCAACTTTCTGATGATCGCGAGCCAAAGGCGAGCGAGAAGATTTCCGAGCGACGTAAGCCACAGCCGATCCACGCCACGACTCCGATGATCACCGGCACGATGAACGGTTCGCCGACTCGCACATGCGTGACCGTCGCTCCGCCGAGATAACCAGTCACCAAGATCGCTCCAATGAACGACGTTCGCGGAATGAAATAGAGCAGCGCGATCACGACTTCCACGATGCCGATCTTGAACATCACATCGGTCGTGAAGCCCATCTTGGCGAAGGCCGCCTCTTTGCCTTCCCATTCGGCGAACTTGCCTCCGGCGCTGGGGCCGATCAAAAACAGAGTGATGATGCCGCTAACGATCCAGCCAGCGATGCGTTGTTTCTTCGATGCCATGTGAGTGACTCCGGTTGTTGGGGTTAGTGCCGACTCCGATTGAAGAATCGCATCAGCGGTGAATGAGAAGAATGACCGCTGTCGTCTTGAATTTCATCCCATCCATCGCATGATTTCTGACGCAATCACTTGTCCTCAAACAAGCGGTGTTCCCCTTGTTCGGTACAACGACGGGGAGGAGGAGATCATCGACCGGCGATTACGCTTCGACGATCGTCTTCATGCTGGCGAGTCCTTCTTCAAAGCTGCCGCCGCACATCTTGTCCATGCTGCAGAACAAGCCCATCGCCTTCATGATGAAGTTGCGTTGGCCCGTCATGCTCCAAGTGACAACCGTTTGATCGCCCTCAGCAACGCAGGTGAATTGCACCTCGTTGACTCCGGCAAAGGGGCGGAAGAATTCGAGCTTCATCCGCACCAACTCCGGCGGACGAGTCTCAACGATCGTTTGCCGACCGGCTCCGACATTGTTGTTGCCGTCCCAGTCGTAGACTGCACCGACTCCCGACGCGGCTCCCGAATAAGTCTGCTTGATGTTTGGATCGAGCTTCATCCACGGGTTCCAAACATTCATCAAATGCAGGTCATTGACTTGTCCGAACGCTTTTTCCGCCGATGCCCGTACTTTCACCGAGCGACTGACTTTGAAGTCCGTCGCCTGCATCAACACGATGATCACAAACAAAACCACGATGGCAGCGACCAAAATCAAAATGGGAATCAGCATTGAAACACGCTCCTGTTGGGGAAATTGTCGATTCAGACAATAGTCTGAACGAGACGCGCGCATTTCGACAACGGCTCAGAAATTATTTTGGACTCATCCGGAGTTCCGGGGGCGAGAACTGGCACGAAAGCCCCCTCGTTTAACCGCAAGCCGCAGGC
>JAYUFI010000442.1:0-14303 GCA_043738805.1 Planctomycetaceae bacterium
GCCGCGATGCGTTGTTCCAACTCGTGGGCCTCGCCGTTGAGCGTCTCCAGTTCCTCGTTCAACTCTTCCAGCCGCTCGGTGAAGTCGAAATCCTCGGCCTCACCTTCCGCGACGCCGACGTAGCGGCCGGGGTTCAGGCTCCAGCCTTGTTCCTCGATCTGGGCGACCGTCGCCCGCTTGCACAGGCCGGGGATGTCAGCGTAGGTCGGCTTGGGAAAATGGGCCTTGAGCAACTCGGCCGAGTCGTGATGGTTCTCCGGTGGCTCGCCCCGATACAGCCGGACGATGTTGGCCAGGAACTCGATTTGCGCCGGCGTGAACTCGCGATGGGCGCGGTCGATCTGCGTGAAGATGTGCCGCGCGTCGATGAACAAGACGTGGTCGCGGTTGTAGGACGGGCTTCCTAGCCCGTCCTTGGGGGGATCGGGGGGACGACGGCCTGGGAAGGCCGTCCTACTGGACTTCGCTCGGTCCAGAAACCAGAGCGTGCAGGGCAGCGTCACCGTGTAGAAGAAGTTCGAGCCGACGGCGACCATCACGTCCACCAGCCGGGCTTCAATCAGCTTCTGCCGGATGAGTTGCTCGGACCCCCGCGCATCGGACGCGCTGTTCGCCATCACGAAGCCGGCTCGGCCTTGAGCGTTCAACGCACTGGCGAACGCCGAAATCCATAGATAGTTCCCGTTATCGACCGAGGGCAGCCCGAACGGAAAGCGGGGATCGTCGGCCAGCTTGCTCTTGTCGATCCGATCCACGTTGAACGGCGGATTGGCCATCACGAAGTCGAACTCGCCCGGCTCGCCTTTCTTCGTCACCGACTGATGCAGGTCTTCCTTGTAGGTGTTCCCTTCCCGGATGTCCCCGCCCAGCCCATGCACGGCGAGGTTCATCTTGCAGAGCCGCACGGTCTCGGCGGTTTTCTCCTGCCCGTAAATCGAGAGTTCCGTGGTCTGCCGCTGATGCTCCTTCACGAACTCGGCCGACTGCACGAACATGCCGCCCGAACCGCACGCCTGATCGAGTATCTTGCCGTGGAACGGTTCCAGAATCGCGACGATCAACTTGACCACCGACGTCGGCGTGAAGAACTCGCCCCCCTTCTGCCCTTCGCTCATCGAGAACTTGCCGAGGAAGTATTCGTAAATCTTCCCGAAGGCGTCTCCTTCGATATCCGCCGGGATGCGGTTCATCGTCTTGAGCAGTTCGACCAGCGTGGAGTTCTCCAGCCGGTTGTACGTTCGCGGCAACACTCCCTTGAGGTCCGGGTTGTCGTCCTCAATGGCCTTCATCGCGTCGTTGATTTCCTTGCCGATGTTGGCCCCTTCCGGCAACTCCAACAACCGCTTGAATCGAGCCGACTCCGGCAGATAGACGCCTCGCGCCAGATAATCGGTCTTGCTGATGGTCCGCCGCCGCCGCTCTGCGCGGCCAATTCTTTTTCGACCCCCGCGAACTTGTTGTCCGCGAACCGCAAAAAGATCAGCCCCAACACCGGCACCGAGTATTCCGACGACTTGAGCTTGGAGTTCGCCCGCAGTTCATCCGCAGCATCCCAAAGACGCTTTTCCAGGTCGGAGTGATTGCCTGCCATTCGGTCGTCCGTTCCATCGTCAGCAGTGAGATCCAAGTTGCCCAGCCCCGCAGGCCAACCATCATGTCCTTCACAGTGGTAAACCGCAAACCGATCATTGTGGTTGCCACGTGACGAGTCTTCCTCACGGGCGTAGCGAAACTGCTTGACACCGCTGGGTGTGGAATTGCCAATGGCCCCGTCTTGTGTGTTAGCGCATTCCGGCTGATGGGACAGTCCGGGTCAACGAGGAGAGTCGCTTTTTCGACGCTACTTCTTCATCCGCGAGATCAGCCATTTCGAGTATTCGGTGTGGGCGTAGGCGATGACGTTCACTCCGAGTTGGTAGCAGAACTCGTAGATCTCCGGCTTCACACCGGCGTGGCCGTCGGCCCAAGCGTCGCCGATATCGCCGGGGTGATAGTAGGCCACCAGTCGGCCATCGACGCGCCAGCCGAGCGCCTCTTTGCCGCCGTGAGGGGCAACATATGGCAGGAATGGAATCTGGTACGGAATGCGGTGAATCAAATCATCCAGCGGCACCGATGTCGGTCGAATGTTGGGGAGCACTTGCCGCATCATGGCCAACATCTGGTTGTGAAAGTGACCGCTGCCACCGTTATCGAGGAACAACATACCGTGCTTGTCGAGCAGATATTCGCGGAGGATTTTCGCCTCATTGGCCGTGATCGAAATGTTCTTCTCGCCGGTCAGATACATCAGCGGCGGAGACTTCTCGGCGGCAAATGCTTTGAGTTGGCCGATCGTGCGAGTCTCTTCTTTCTCGGCGACTTTTTGCTTTGTTCGCAGACCATATTCGCGCAGCATGTTCTCGCCCGAGAAGCCGCTTATGTCCTGATCCCAATCTCCGCCGGCATACTCCAGTCGCAGGAACCGCACTTTGCCCTGACTCGTACCGCCGGCAAACCCAGCTCCCGTTCCTTGGCCGTATCCGACCGTGTAGGCGTGCTGAGTCACCTCTTGCAGTTGCAGTTTGATTTCGTCGATCGGAGGCACTTTGAACGAGATCGCCGAGAACGGATTCACCACGAATTTCTTCTTGATGACCTTCTGCACTTTCACCGTCTGCGGTGCGATCTGAGCCTGTTGCCCGCCCCCAGCCGGGAGTTCATAGATTTCGTCGCAACCGCCGATTTGCGTGAAGACCAGAAACGCGATCAGGAAGCACAGCGAGTAACTCGACAGCCAGGCCAACGACTGATTCAGCTTGCGCGACCGCCGTCCGTAATACCACGCATGAGGATCGAGCGGATTGTGAACTCGCTCCGTCTCGTCTTCGTGATCGTGAGTCGCGCGATGCCCAGTGCGTGCGAAGTCAAACTGATCGGGACGCTCGCGCTGGAGCCGTGCAAAGCGTTCTTCTTCGTAGTAGTGCGACGCTCGTTCGACAAACCAGACGACCCACAACATCCCCAGAAAGAACAACCCGAGCGTTCCCCAAGTCGCTAAACCGACTCGCGCTTGATGCCGTCCAAACACATCTGCCGCGAACACCGAGAACTGCCATAGAAAGACGGATGCGATGCTCCACACCAAGTTCCGCCGCACGAGAAACGACGACGACACCTCCAGATTTTCTGCCGACCAAACCTGCCAGAAATCGCGAACGCAATCGCGGCACTCGGCCATGACTCGTTTCGCGATCGTTGGCGGCGGCCCCTGATTCGGCGAGGCTTCTAACGTCTGGCGAGCCAGCTCCTCGTCTTCATCCAAGCGGCAGAGCCAACCGGCCCAGGCGATCCAGTACGCTGACAGCGGGACGCTCAATCCGAACCACAAGCCTTCCGGCCACGCCCGCCACCAAGCCTCCAGCGATCGCCCCCACATCCAATCCACCAAGCACAGCAGCCACACGGCGATATAAACGCCGGTGATGCGTGCCAGCTTCAGTGGAAACTTTAGAGTGGGAAACATCGAGTTATTCATGAGAAGAGACGAGCCGCGCCGTTCGATCGATACTGGGTCTGAGAATTTCGGTTACTTGTCCAGAGCGCTCTTATCCAAAAGGTTGTCGAGCTTATCGAGCGGATTCTTATTCGGGTCAGCCATCTTGGTGTCGTTCAACCCCATCGCTTTGCTGGCCTTCTTCAGGTCGGCTTCCGAGGGAGTATCGCCGTTGGCCGAACTCCTCTTCGCCTCCTTGTCATCTACTTTTTCTGGATCAGGTTTGGCTTTGGCCGCTTGTTGCGCCAGCTTGGCTTTGGCCGCTTTTTCTTTAGCCGAACTGCCAAAAGCAAATGGGACACTCAGCACGGCTAAGAGAATGACGCAACCGATCGTCGCCGCGACGAGCGACTTCGTCAGCGCGTTTCCCGTGATCATTCCCATGACCTCTTGCGGGCTGCGGCCTTTCAAGCCGCGCACAAATTCGCGCAATTCCGCAGTCGTCGCCGACGCTTCTGTTTTGACTCGTTGCATTTCGTTGATCATGCCTTTCTCCGATCTTGAATCGTCAGTGAGCGCGTCTCGCAATTGATCCATGAACCACTTCACTTCGATTGGCGAGTCGCCTCGCTTTGAAGCAAGAAGTGTTTGATGTCGTCTTTTGAAATTGAGCCCAGAACTACTTTTTGCGGATGTCTTCCAGAATGTGAACCAGTTCTCCCCCCGCTTCGCTAATCGCTTCAATGACCGGTTCAAACCTCAGAGCAGTGCAATCCTTATGAGCCTTCAGCAACACCTTACGATCCCCCGCCGGCGCTTTGCCCAGATTGGACTCAATCTGCGCTGCCAATTCCGATTCCGAAACTTGCTGCCCGTTGAGGTACACCTTCTCGTCTTTGTCGATCACCACCGAGACCTTGGAGTACCCCGCACTTTGTACGTTTTCGGCCTTTGCTGGAGTCCACTGCAAATGGCTGTCGTCTTGCCCCTTCGCGAGAATCACAAAGAACACGAGTAGATTGAACGCGATGTCTCCCATCGCGACGCTGGGGATGTCAACTTTCGGTGATCGACGTTGGATTTTCATGATGCGTTTACAACCCCAGCCACAGACAGACCGTTTTCTCGACTGCTTCCAACTCGCCCTCGGACAAAGCTCCCAATCGCCGAGTACACTTGGCTAACGGAATTGTTTGCGGGTTTTGACAATCAAAGGCTCCGGATTGCAAAAATCTTGCTGTCGATTGAACTTCAAACCGAGTGCTCCGAGTGCTAGTTGTGTGAGGAATGATTGAGACCAACGCCCGATCCGCATCCAGCAGCGGAATGCTCAGCACTAAAGCGGGGCGAATTTTGGCGACAGGCCCCAGGTCCACAATCCACACTTCACCTCGTTGAGGACTGCTCACGAGCGGCCTCCTCTTCGTCTAAGGCCGCGAAGGCTTCCGCCGCAACAGACGTCAGCGCCTCATCAGACATTGGTGGAACCGGCCACGGATATTCTCGACGCAGAATTTCCACCGCGACTTCGTGCTGCTCTACCTCCGAAAGGCGAGTGAACGATTCCAAAACATTTGCAGCGCTTTGAGTCATGATGACCTCTCTGACGAATTCTCTTTGCTGATTCTTACTGCGGGATCTCCACCTGTCGCTCTTCTTCCAATTGCAGCGTGATGATTCCGCCCGCTTCCTCGACCTGCGACGTGACGTCGATCCAATGATGATACGGCACGTCGTCGGCACTCTTGACGATGACCACTCGATCTTCCGGGCGAGTCTTTCCGGCAAGCTTGGCCTTCACGCGCGAACGAACTTCCGATGGCTTGAGCGGTTCGCCATTTAGTAACACGAGCGATCGCTTCAATTCGATCGTGACGTGCTCGTCTTGTTGAGATTGCTGTTGTGTCTGTTCGCTCTTCGGCAGAATCTGACTGCGTCCCGAATCCGGCTGCGTCGAAGCGCAGACCAGAAAGAACACAATCAAATTGAACGCGATGTCGCCCGACGCCACGGCGGGGACATCAACAAGTAGTTTGGTGGAACGTCGAATGGCCATGACTCAATCGTCTGGGTTGCTCGGTCAGGCCAAACAGCCTGACGGTGTTTTCGGGAAAAGTGACTGAACTCTCTGTTCCGGATTTCTGAATCACCGCGATCCAACGTGAGAGTCATCCGCCGGTCGGAGCCGCTTCGTGAGCCATCTAGGCACCCGAACCGTTCGAGTTTTCGCTCGCTTCTTGCTGCTGTTCAATCGCGAGTTGCAGCGTGACCGTTTCGATCAACTCCGTGGCGGATTCTTCAACACTCAGCACAAACTCGTTGATGACTCCGGTGAAGTAGTTGTAGGCCATGAAGGCCGGGATGCCGACGATCAGACCAAGCGCTGTGGTCAACAATGCCTCGGCGATACCGGCGGCGGCCGCTTCGACGATGTTCTTCTCGCCGAGCGTGGCCACGATCTCGTCGAAACTATTCACCATCCCGCTGACCGTCCCCAGGAAGCCCAGCATCGGAGCCACGCTGGAAACGGTCGCCAGAACCGGCAGGTGCTTTTCCAAGGCTCCAACGATGTGAACGCTGTAGTCGTCCATCGCCTTGATGACTTGCTCTTCAATTTTTCCGGCGTCGTAATTCAGCCGACGGAGCACGAGGTACTTCCGCAAGCCCGTCGACAGGATCGCCGCCACCGGGCCTTGTTCGTTGTCGCACTTTTGCAGTGCCTCTTCGCACTGATCGTTGTGTAATAGGTCATGCACTTGCTTCCGCAGATCGGCCGAATCGGTCGTCAGCATCTTCAAGCTGCGGTATCGCTCCATGATCACACCCGCGGCCAGCACGCCGAGAACCAAGATCGGCCACATGAATATCCCACCGCGAATCATCAAGCCCATCGCGCCGGAGTGCATCGCCTTGTCGAACCAATCCCACAATCCGGTCCCCGAATCGCTCCCAGCATCGTCGCCCGTCGGCTTCTCTGCAGCGTTCGATTCGGCGGGGGGCGAGCCACCTTCCACAACGGGTTGAGCAGCCGACTCGGAAAAGCCAGGAACGCTCGGCTTGGCGTCATTCACGCCCGGAGCAACCGGCTGAGCCGGAGCCGCCGCCGCCGGTGGTGGAGCGGCCTTCTTGATGCCTTGCTTGGCGTCGAGTGCATCCAACGGGTCTTGAGCCAACAACGCGAGAACGAGAATCAGGTGAGTCATAGTTTGAATTCAACAGAAGGAGGGATGCAAACTACTTGAGTTTGGCGAGATCAACGAGGTCTTGTGGGCGGGCGACAGCTTCTTTGTTCTTGATCAGATCTTCAAGCGAGATAAACGAAACACTCACTCCATCGAGTACTCGATCCAATTTCTTTGGGTAACACTCTGAGAACTCGACCCCCAAAGTCGAATTCAAAATGTCGATGCGATTCGGTGGAAAACCGAGTTGGATAATTTGCTCAGACTCCTCGAAGTCCCGGGACTTAAGTTGCAGTGACGCGAAACCGAATTGTTCCAGAGCCTTCACCATTCGTTCGGCGTTGTCTGCGGAACGCTCGATCCAAACGTCAATAGCTTTCGTGTATCTCGGATGACCATGAATGGCGACGGCATAACCTCCGATGACCAAATATCGCACACCATTATCGTTTAACGATTGAAAAAACTCTTTGAAGTCGTTGGTCAGCATTTCCCATCCACCGATGATATTGCGAACGAATTTCTTCGAGTGCGGCGATTCTCTCTTCGGGCGGTCGCGACCGCCAATACTCAACATCATCATCCGGATCATCAAGATGACGGATGCGGACAACACATGCGATTGAACGGTTCGCGATTGGTGGTGTTTCTGCCGACGTCTCTTCTGCGTCAAGTTTGGCAGGCGTCATGCTGCCTCCTGGCGATATCGCTTCTTAGACGTGATCGGAACTGAAGCTCCAATTGCTAGGCCGATCCGGTCCAAGACTTCAGAACGAGTCGTACGCGCTCCCTCCAGAAAGTCGCAAAGTTCCAATACCGGAGTTCCGGCATCGGCCGCGATTGCGTCAAGCGAACGGCGGCTTTCGTGAACCGCTCGGCGAAGCTGTCCCCACAGCGTCTCTTCCTGCGCGGCCTGCTCCATGCAGCGGTCGCGCTCGATCAAGTCGGGCAACTCCTGCTCGATCTGGCGGCGAAGTTCTGGCAGCCGAGCCGCCAACTTCTCCGGGATCGCTCGCGTGGTTCGAGTCGTGGTCATGTTTTCGCTTTCGGCAACTACTCGCCACGACGCGGAACGTCGTAGGCCGTAACGGGGAGAATCGTCATTTCGTCCGTTCAGATGAATTCAAAGTAAGCCATCTAAGGCGACCTTTTTCCGGATCACTGATTCTCAATTGCATTCGCCTCCGCCTCAAACTGTTGCAACATCTCCGGCAACGCGAGTCGGCCGCGGGAGTACTTGGCCGCTTCGCTTGAGGGGTGATTCCAGCGACAGTTGTTGTAGCGCCGGAACGCTTCCGAAGTCGCGCCCCCGGTGCGGAAGGATTCGCCGGCCCAGAAGAGGGCGTCGGCTGCCAACGGGTCATCGGGGAATTGCTTGCCGAAGCGGTCAAAAGCTTTGCCCGCGTCTGTGTACTTCTTCGCCTTGTAGAAACACTGCCCGACCCGGAACGCCATGCGCGGGGAGTGTTGATGGCCTTCAAACTTTTCGATGAACTTTTCACCGACTTGAGCGGCGATCGTGTACTCCTCGGCTTTGTAGAAGTGGTCGCTGATGCGAATCATGACGCTTGCGATCAGCGGATTCTTTGGGTACGTCGCGGCCAGCGTCACGTAAGCTTCAAGAGCGGCGTCGAAGTCGCCTCGCTCCTCATGACATTGAGCCATTTTGTACTGAGCGTCGGCTGCTAGCGTGTGGTCGGCAAATTGGTTGATGATCACTTCGTAAGCGTCGATCGCCTCATCCCACTGGCCGAGTTCTTGCGCAAACTGGCCGAGCAAGTATTGAATCCGCGGGAGATATTTCGGATCGGGATAGTCTTCCATGACCTCGCGCAGGATATGTCGACCGGCTTCGAGATCTGCCAATTCCTCTTCCTTACGGCCGAGGTTTTTATGGGACTTAAACAGCTCGAAGAAACTCTCGGCAATTCGGAACTTCGTTTCAACCGCGAGCCGTTCGTCGTTGAATGTCTTGCTGAACGCGGCGACGAGACCGTCGGTACCGATGACGATCGGGATGCTCTTCTCAAGTTCGAGCTTGCCCGTTTCAGTGCTTGCGGCGCTGTCGACATATTTCACTTTGAGCGTGTCACCGAAGTAGCACTCAATAATCGGCTCGTCGGCCTTCAAGTTGCCCGGTGTCGGCTTCTCGTTGGACTTGAGTTGCACTGAGCCAGTGAAGACGCCGCTGTGAGCCAGCGTTTCTTCCAACTGGAAAATCTCGTGCTCGCCGAATTCGCCGGAGATTTCGACCGCAACGTGATCGCGTTCGTCAGAAGCGTCTTGATCGGCATCAGTCACGACCAAATAGAGCTTCTCGCCGACGTGCAGTTTGCTGATCGGCTTGTCGTAATCGCGATCGGTGACCAAGAGAACTCCGTTGCTGATCAACCGGGCTTGCGCGGTCACAGTCGGGATCTGCGGCTTCTCCGGCTGAGCCGGCGCGGCCGAAGGTTGAGCGCCGGTCTTCGTCGTACCGGTCCCCGGCTTAATGGCAGCCGATCCGGTCCCCGGCTTGGTCATCGCGGGATTCGTAGCCGTCGTCTTCGACGGTGTCGCCGCAGGAGCCGCGGGCTTCGTTCCCGTCGCCGGAGTTGTTCCCGGCTTCGTGGTTGCCGACGTTGAATCAGGCGGTTTCGCGCTGGTTGCGCTGGCGACCGACTTTGTCTTCGGCTTCCCTTCGGGCCGCTTTTCGTCCGCGTAAGTTGCCAGGATCTTGTCCTTGCCCGTGAGATTCAGGACTCGCGTGACGAGGCTGCGATCTTTGCCTTGATTGGTTTGAGCCTCATCCAGCTTGCCGCCGCCGATCAAGTTGCGAGGCATTTCCGACGTAAGCGGGATCACATCGGTGCTCGCCTTGCTGCCGAGTTGCAGAATGATTTGGCCAAGGAAGCGGCCTTCCTCCAGCGCCCAATTTGTCGCGTCTTGTTGCTGAAAAGCGTTGAAGTGCGAATGTTCGCCGCTGACGATGCAGCGGCATTCGATCTTCGCACCGTCGGTTGTGGTCAGCGTGACCAGCACTTCGCTGCGGCTGTCTTTGGCCATGTCGGGATCAATGACTTCAATCGTCAGCGGAGCCTCGAACGCCACGTTCGCCAGCTCTTTGCGATCCTTCGCGTCCGCCTGAGGCAGATAGACGAATTGCGGTGGCGAGTTTTGTTGCTTGTTACCGGGGACAACACGAGTCTCGACGATGCGGATCTGCGCGGTGGTCGGCTTGTTGACGTACACGACCGCCTCACGTTTGACCGCATGGCCGGGGAACGTGTTTTGGGCGTCGAGGTATTTCACCACGATGCGATCGCCCGGCTTCACCTTGAGCTTGCTGTTATCAGCGTCACCGGCAGAGACTGCGACCGTGTCGATTTCTTTCGTGAACGTGCCACTGAATTGCAGCTCGCGTTCGATGGCCGACAGCTTGATCGGCTCGCCGTCGTTGACTGAGACCTCGAATTCCAGCGTGTCTTGGCCGACGGTCGTGTCGAGATCGAAATCGGTGATCGACACAACGAACCGTTCGCCCGGATCGACGCGCATCACTGTCTTCTCGATGTTCTGCACCTGACCGTTATCCAACCGGATGAAGTCGTAGTTGATCGCTCCGACCGTCGCATTGAAGTACGTCGCGATCAACTTCTGCACGAGCAGCACCGACGACGAGTTCTCGTTCTGCGTGAACTCATCGGTGTATCCCGCCGTGACGACGTCGCCGCCGGCGATTTCCAGCGTGTTGTTGCTCGACAGTTCGAGCACATCAGCGTCGGTGGGGATGTATTGCTTGTCGCCACCGTGCGAGACCTCAACGTGATTCACGGCGACCGCTTCGCCGAGATACTCGTTGATCTTGAAACGCACGAAGCGAACATCGTTGGCCGGGAAGCGAAACTCCCACGCGCCCGGAGTCATCACGACACGGCTGCCGACAACCGGCTTGAGGCTCGCACCGCGAAGTTCCATCAGCCCGCCACCGTTGATGGCAGTCGGCTTGATAGAAAGTTTGTACGGACCCGGTTTGTCGATCACTACCGAACCGAACTTCGTCGGCACGGCGACTTGCCAGCCCGCCGTCGCGGGGACGGTCCCTTTGATGACCGAGCCGGCAACTTCCATCTCAAATGTCGACAGTCCACCTCCACCGTGAGCGAGGTTCAGCCACACGTCATACACGCCCGGCTCCTTCGCCTCGAATTCCCACCATGCATTGTCTTCCAGCGCGGTCCACGTACCGATTTGCGCCGGAGTCCGTCCCGCGACGAGCCCGAATTGCTCGGTCTTCTTGTTGAGCTTGATCGTTTCCAGAGTGAGTGCGATCTCAGCCTGCTCGGTCGTCGGTTGAGCCTCGTTCTCTGCACGAGCTGCCGCTTGGTCCAGATCGAAGTCCGATTTGAGGAACGGCCCGACTTGTACCAACTGCCGATTGATATCAGCTCGCGCCCAGATCGCTTGCGACACCTGCACCGCCTGATTCACGGCGGCGAAGATCGTCACATCGTGCAGGCCCTTATCGAGCCACACATCAACAAAGCGGTTGCCCAGGCCGACCGGCATTTCCAAGACGCCGTCGATTGCCAAGGCCGTCGTCACACCCTGCACCTGAATGCGAGCGGCTCCCGCTTTCGGTTGCACCAGTTTGCCGAACCACAACACGCCGAACGGGCTCTTGGAATCCTCCGCATCATCATGCCGTGACCAAGTGAGGCCGTTGATGACCTCTTCTTCCTCGCTGGGCTTGTTGCTCTTCGCGAGGTTCTTGATCTGATCCCACGTCGTGAAGTTGGTGAAGTTGCCCGCGTAGACTCGCCGACGCATTGCCGCGTATTGCTCAAACAGATTGTCCGCCTTGAGCGGTTCCGGATGGGCGGCCAATCGGAACCAGAACTCACCGTCGTTGCTGCCGAGCAGCTCACCGCGAATCGGAATTTGAGCGTCGGGTTTCGGCGACCAGATCTTCACACGGCTGACCGTATTGAGATCCTTCATGTCGATCGTCAGCAGCTTGGGCACCGCTCCGTCCGGCTCGCTGAGCCAGAACGATTCCTTCTTCTTGTCGATTGCCATCAACGGGCTGTGGTCGATGGACGTGTCGCTGGCCAACGCGCCGGCGGGAAGTTCACCCGTTTGGGCGGTTCCCTCAAAGATGCCCGTGTGCGGCCCGGTCTCTTTCACCGGGACTTGCACTTGATCGCCGCTGTCGGCGGTCAACTTGACCATCACCGTATCTGGGTCGTCGGAGAGATCGCGATCTGGATCGGTCACTTTGATGAAGATTTGATTGCCCGGCTTCACTTGGTTCTTCGGGCGAGCTTGCGTCCGTCGATTTTGCTCGCGGTCCTTCTCCAATTCTTCGCGAGCAAGCTTCTCCGAAAACGTCTCTTCCTTTTCGTCGACGATCTTCTGACTGGCAATTTCAAACTTGGCGTTCGACGCGATTTTGATTTCGACGTCCGACAGAGGAACGCTCTTGAATTCCTTCTTGAACTCGTCCGGGTAGTCGCACTTGATCTGATCCTTGCCGGTGAGTTGCAGAATTTTGTCCCGCTTCTTCACTTGGCCGAGTGCCGTTTCGAGGTCAGTGCGGAACAAGCCTTTGCCCGCGCCGCCGCTCGTCAGATAGACCAATTCTTCGTCGCCACCCGGAACCGTTCGGACGATGACCGGAATCTTGTTGTGCCCGCGACTGATACCGAGGTCACTGTCTTGCACGACGATCGACAACGCTTGCCCGGGAGCGTGGAACCGCTTGCTGCTGCGGCCCAGACGACCGACGGTGCGGAGCAGATTGAGCTGATCCATGTACCGCTCTTCCGAGCCGTAAACTTCGGCCAGGTTGTAAAGCGCTTGATTGGCAAGTTCGACGTTAGGAACTCGGTCCAAAACATTGCGGAAGATCAAGCGGGCCTCGTCTTGATCGCCGCGCCGATGTGCGAGCACGCCGCGCAAGAACTCCGCTCGGACAACAACTTCGACATCGCGGCTGGTCGACAATTTGTCGAAGACCGACTCCGCTTGGTCATAAACCTTTTGAGCCATGAACGTCTCACCGATGCCGAATTCCGCCTCGGTCGAGTACGTCGTATTCGGATAACGGTTGATGACAGTCGTGTATTCCGAGCGAGCAACGTCGTAACGCTGAGCGCTGAAGAACGTCTTCGCCAGTAACAGTTGCACCTGCGCCTTGGTCTGCGCGTCGTAGCTGGTGCTCATGTCGTTCTTGATCAGCCAGCCGCGCAAAACGTCTTCGACCTTATCGAAGTTTTCGTTGCCCCCCGCCGCCATCAAGTTCTGGCAGACGAAGAGAATCAAATCGACGGGGACTTCTTCGCGGTGATCGTCGAAGAGTTTCTTGTTGGCCATGTAGGCTTCGAGCGCGAGCCGCTCGTCGCCGAGCCGCAGATACATCGCCGCTTGCAACAGCGGAGCGATCGGCGACTTCTCGTCGATCGTCAAACCGACCGAGCCGATTCGCGTGTAACACTGGCTCACGAGGTTTCGAGCCAGCATCTTTCGCGGCTCATCGACTTGCGGGATGTTCGTCAACAGGCCGGTCAACAACGTCGCCGCGCTGACGTAGTCCTTGTTTCCCACTTGAACCTGCGCGACCTGCATCAGCATGTCCCAGCGAGTCGCGTCCGCGTAAAGCTTGCGAGCGGCATCGGCAATGATCAAATGCCGCTTGATCGGCGTCACTTGAGCCGCCTCGGCGGGGGTCAGCCCTTCGAGGTGATAAATCTGAGCCTGCGACGAGGCCCAATCGAAGTTCACGTCGCGGACCAGCGCATAGATCCGCTGCTTCTGAGCCGGCGGCAGTTCCTTCATCTTGTCCGGCTGCGTCCGCACTCCGTTGAGCAAGTAGAACCACTGATAGGCATCCCAGTTGGCGACCAAGAAGGTCTTCTCTTGCTGTTTCGTCAGTGCGTCGCGAACGACTCGCTCGACGCTGTCGATGTCCCCCTTTTCGAGATACGCGATCGCCGCCCACTGCGCGTATTGCGTGTTGTACGGCGTGTTGGTTTGCAGCATCTCATTCGCGAAGGCAATCCGTTCGTCAGGCGTTTTCAACGGCGTAAACAACCGCGACGCACATTGCGACGACTCGCTCGATTGCCGGTCATGCGTGCGGCCGAATTGCCAGTAGGCGGTCGCTTCGGCCAACAACTGATGCCGCGTCAGCGCATCGCCGATGCCGGAGGCTCCGGCACTCTCCTTGCCGAACTTTGCTTGCGCCTTCTGCACGTACTCGAACGCCCTCTTCGCCAGCGATTGATCCTTGTGCTGATCGGCGATCACAAACAAGCGACGCCAGTGATCCGCGTTGTTGAGCAGCGGCTCTTGAGCCACGAACAGATCAAAGATCTGCCGACTGATTTCGATCGGCCCGTAATCGGTGACCGAGCCGAGCGCCTCATCAAGGTAATACCGGTTCTTCGGGAACCGCTGCACGAGTTGAAAGTAGGTCTTCGCCGACTCCTCACGCTGCTTCACCTGCGGAGGGATATGCCGGAAGTAGTAAGCATCTTCGGCCATGAGCTGCTCCCACATCGGATCGGGCAATGTGGCGAGATGATTTTGACGCAGCGCCGTGCGAATCTGAGCGTCTGGAGCGTGATAAATGTTGTGCGTCCATTTCAGCCAAGCGGCGACGACCG
>JAYUFI010000443.1:0-5363 GCA_043738805.1 Planctomycetaceae bacterium
CGGCAGCAGTCCTCCAGCCAGCGATTGGCTGAACCCCAAATAGGCATTCGCCACCGCTAAGGAATGTGCCATCGTCGAGATGAGATTGGGAACCATTCCCAGCTTTTTGCCGACAGACTCCAGAAGCACAGCCGTTTTTGCGTCCGCTTGATCTTTTTGAACCGGTTGAATTCGAGGCATTATCAATCTCCTGATACTTGTTTTTTTCAGCAATTTGGGTCGAACATTCGACCTCACATCACTTGTGACGTCGCGTAGCGAAAACTCTTACCTCGATTCTTCAAAAGATCAGTGGCACGACACGAGCAGAAAATCGGTCCTTTTCGGCAGACGCGATCACTGAGTCGTTCGATTTCCCTGCCACGGAACTACCTGGCGGTGATTCCATTCCGTGTTGTGAGAGGCCGCTCATTTCAAAAGCGGGCCGAGTGCCTTGATGCGTGAGGCGAGTGTTGTGGGTTTCATGACGAGCAGCGCGGCGGCTCCGTTGGGGCCGTAGATTTTTCCGTCGGAGGCGGACAGCGCGGCGCGGATGTTGTCGGCTTCGTGTTGGCGACGTTCGGCGGCGGTCATGATCGGCGCGGCTGCGGGGGCGGTGCGTTCATTCGTGCGTTTTGACGATTCTACGGGCAGGTCGAATCGAAGTCGTCCGTCGGCGGCGACGATGCAGGCTCGTTCGAGGACATGTTGCAGCTCACGGATGTTGCCGGGCCAGTTGTAGCGTTGCAGTTCCTGGACGTTAGCAAAAGTCAGCTTCAAGCGGGGGCGACCGAGCTTACGGGCGAAGCGTTCGAGAAAATGTTGAGCCAGCAGCGGAATGTCGTCGGCACGATTGCGCAGCGGCGGAAGCTCCATCGGGAAGACGCTCAGACGATAGAAGAGGTCTTGTCGGAAGCGGCCCGCGTCGGCTTCCGCTCGCAGGTTGCGATTGGTGGCGGCGATGATGCGGACATCGACGCGGCGCGTGCGTTCCTCGCCCACTCGCTCCAGTTCGCCTTCTTGCAGCACACGCAACAGCTTCGATTGCAAGTCGAGCGGAATCTCGCCGACCTCGTCGAGTAACAGCGTGCCGCCGTCGGCCAGTTCGAATCGTCCGGCTCGATCACGCAACGCTCCTGTGAATGAGCCCTTCGCGTGACCGAAGAACTCGCTCTCGTAAAGTTCGCGCGGGATCGCGGCGCAGTTCACTTTGATGAGCGGTCGGCTGGCTCGGCGACTGCGACGGTGCAATTCGCGCGCGACGAGTTCTTTCCCCGTGCCGCTTTCGCCGAGAATCAACACGGCCGCGTCCGTCGCCGCAACGAGATCGATCTGCCGAACCACCGCCTGCAACGACAAGCTCTGCCCGACGAGTTCGCCGAACGACGCCGTCTGCTTCACTTCGTCGCGCAGATATTCGTTCTCCTGTTCGAGCTGCTTATTCAGCGATTCAATTTCGTCGAGCGCCCGTGCATTCGCGATCGCCGCAGCGAGATGATCGGCGATCATGCGCAACCACTCGAAGCACGACGGCGTACCCGCCCCGACGGTTCCAGTTTGAAACGTGAAACACATTTTTTTGCCGCCACTTCACGATGAGAGGGCATTCTCTCTCGGAGACATGTTCGGCAACTGTCTGCCTCTCGCGGAGCGAATGATTACGATACTTGGCGGGAAGCCTCACACCGAATATCAAAGAACGGGAAACGGATGAAGTTTCTATTCACATTATTTCTGCTCTGTTTGGATTATCTGGCGGCTGCTCACGCCGCAGAAATTCCTGTCATTGGCGCGACGTTCGATGAGAACTCGAACATCGCGTACCCGAAGTCTCATGCGGTCGTCGATGTCACAAAAGCTCCGTACAACGCGAAAGGAGACGGCAAGACCGATGACACCGAGGCTCTGCAGCGAGCGTTGTTTGACGTGATGGGGCAGCACAAGTTGCTCTATTTTCCGAACGGGACGTATCTGGTTTCCAAGACGCTGAACTGGTCGAAGAAAAACTCGGCGGGCAAGGATGCTTGGGGGAAGAATTTCATTCAGGGGCAGAACGTCACGAAGACGGTCATTCGGCTGAAGGACGCGACCTTCACCGACCCCAAACAGCCCGCGAGTATCATGTGGTGCGGCGGGTTCGGCTCGGCAGATTGGTTTCACAATTACATTCAGGACGTGACGTTCGATGTCGGCAACAACAATCCCGGCGCGATCGGCTTGCAGTTTTACTCGAACAATTCCGGAGCCGTCCGCAACTGCCGCATCGTCGCGGGTGAGGGGAGCGGACTCGTCGGACTCGATCTCGCTCATCGCGACATGAATGGCCCGCTGCTCGTGAGGAACTGCGAGGTAATCGGCTTTGAGCGCGGCATCAGCACGGCGCGAGCGGTCAACGGGCAGACCTTCGAGCACATCACGCTGCGAGGACAAACTCGATTCGGCTTTACGAACGAAGGTCAGGCCATCAGCGTTCGCGGACTGCTCAGCGAGAACGTCGTCCCCGCGATTCAAACCTACGGGACGTTCTGTCTGATCGACGCGAAGCTCACCGGCAAAGACGCCGCCGCGAAGATGCCTGCGATCGTGAACTTCAACCACGGGCGCATCTTCCTGCGCGACATCACGACAACCGGGTACGGCCGCGCGGTTGGCGACGTGGTCACTCCCGATTCGGCGGCGGCGTTCCGCATCACCGGCTCGGACAAGCCCGGCAGCGAAGGGCCCAACGTCGCCGAGTATTGCTCGCACGCGGCAACCAGTCCGTATCCATCGGCTGCGGGATCAATGCGACTGCCGATCAAAGAGCCTCCCGAAGTTCCCGTCGATGATCCGCAGACTTGGGCCAACGTGGACTCCTTTGGCGCGGACCCGACCGGCCAGCGTGATTCGTCTGCCGCGATTCAAAAGGCGATGGACTCCGGCGCGACGACCGTCTTCCTGCCCGGTTCCTACACGCTTAAGACCACGGTGCTGATTCGCGGTAAGGTGCGCCGAGTCGTCGGCGTCGGCGGCATGATCGACTACTTCAGCAAAGTGAAGCCCGACTTCCGCATCGGCGACGGAGCTTCGTCCGTCGTGTCGCTTGAGCACTTCGCGTACATCCACGGCGGCATCGAGATCGACACGAAACGAACCATCGTCTTCCGTAGTGTTTCCGACTGCGATCTGACGATGACTCGCAAGGCCGAAGGTGGCGAACTCTTCTTCGAGGACTTCGTGACACACGACCTCAAGCTGAACAATCAAAAAGTCTGGGCACGACAACTCAACGTCGAAAACGAAGGAACGCACATCCTCAACAACCACAGCGACCTCTGGGTGCTCGGCTACAAAACCGAACGGGGCGGCACGCTGCTCGACACACGCGGCAACGGTCGTAGCGAAATCCTCGGCGGCTTCAGCTACACGACGACTGCTGGAAAACTGGCTCCAATGTTCGTGAACGACAACTCGTCCGTATGGTCATTCTTCAACGAAGTCTGCTTCAACGGCGATCCGTTCGCGACGCTGATCCAGGAGACCCGCGATGCTAAAACCAAGACAGTGAAACGCGACGAAGGAACGACAGTGCCGTATGCGTCGCAGGCCAAGCTGACTCAAGCCGGTTCAAAATGAACTGAGCACTCGCCATCGCACTCTTGAGAATCAGGTCTTTGGCATGTTAGATCACTTCGCGACGGTCTAATGTCGTTGCAACTTTGTTCTTGAACCCAAAGGAGATGTCAGATGCTTCAACTCAAGCCACTTGATTCGCGCGTACCGATCTTTCAACAACTCAACACCAATGCCTCGCCGGTGGTCTTGGTGAATGTCTTCGAGGTCGCTGCGGATGACATACCGGCTCTTCTGAAGGCTTGGGAGGCGGACGCGAATTGGATGAAGCAGCAACCCGGCTACATCTCGACACAGTTGCATCAAGGGATTGCAGGCAGCACCCTGTTTATGAACTACGCGGTCTGGGAATCGGTCGCCCATTTTCGAGCAGCGTTCAACCACCCGGAATTCAAGAAGGCTCTGGAGCACTACCCGTCTTCAGCAGTCGCATCGCCACACCTCTTTGAACGTCTAGCGGTTCCCAATCTGTGTGTCGGCCCATAATTCAGCGAGCCGCCGAGACCTGAGTGACCCGGCCGTTGTTCCAGCTCCGTCCGATCCCTTGCAGGGACACGGCCCAGAACTTCTCATGATCGGCAAGACCGTTGAATCGAGACAGTCGCATGACTGGTCCGCAAAACTTGGGAGATTTCATGAGACTACTGATGTGCCTAAGCCTGATGTGTGTGACGGTCTCACTGTCGGCTGAAGAGTATGACCCGTTGCGTGTCGCCAAAGATGCGGAAGTGACAGTCTCCGATTTCACGGTCAGCGATGCGAAGCGAAATCGTGACCTGCCGATCCGTGTGTACCTGCCGCCGAAGGTTCGTGGGATTGATGCGGTTCCGGTAGTCGTATTCAGTCATGGCTTGGGCGGGACGCGAGAGGGTTCGCCATTTCTCGGCCAGCATTGGGCGGCGCGGGGTTTTGTCGCGGTCGTCGTGCAACATCCGGGGAGCGATGACTCCGTTTGGAAAGACCTGCCGGTTGCCAAACGGATGGCCGCATTGCAGGAAGCGGCTTCGGTGAAGAATTCCATTCTGCGGATGCAGGATGTCCCGGCGGTGCTCGATCAACTTTCAAAGTGGAATGATGAGCCGACTCACACACTGGCCGGACGGCTGAACCTCAAACAGGTCGGCATGTCGGGTCATTCGTTCGGAGGTCAGACGACTCAGGCGATCTCGGGGCAGACGTTCGGAGCGGCGGGCCAACCGGTGACGGAACGCGCATCAAAGCGGCGATCGTGATGAGCCCGTCCTTGCCGCTACGAGGCGATACGAAAGCCGCATTCGCCAAAGTGAAGGTGCCGTGGATGTTGATGACCGGCACGCTCGACGGCGGAATCGTTGGCAACCAAACCCCCGAAACGCGGCGCGGCGTCTACTCGTTGTTGCCTGCCGGAGACAAGTTTGAACTGGTCCTCAATAAGGCCGAGCACTCCGCCTTCACCGAACGCGCATTGCCCGGCGAGAAGGAACCACGCAACCCGAATCATCACCGCGCGATCCTCGCACTGAGCACCGCCTTCTGGGACACCTATCTGCGCGATGATCCGGCAGCGAACGAGTGGCTCATCGGCAAAGGGCCACGCAGCGTGATGGACGCTGCGGATCTCTGGCAAAACAAGTAACGGACTTTTCGCTGTTCGCATCGCGAGCGACGATCCTAAGCGAGCAAATCACTTGGCGAATCCGCTCAGTTCGACTTTTGCACTTTAGCTGGCCAAGGCCACCGCGTTTTCTAGGAGTTGTCGGATTTTTCGAGACCCTGGTCCTGCGAGGGCCAAG
>JAYUFI010000444.1:0-14271 GCA_043738805.1 Planctomycetaceae bacterium
CATATCCGATCGAGCGTCGTCCGCAATGAATTTTAGCAATCACGCTCGATCCAGGACGCAGATCAGGAATTTCGTTTTGATTTAACGAAACCGTCGCCAACGTTGATAACTCACCGTCTTGATCAAGATCCGTCGCGAGGTTCACGACTCCAAGTTTCGCCGAATACGTTACGCGCGGGGCCATGCGAAATAAAAACCGAACATCCAACGACTCTTTCGACATCGCCTGCGCCGCGAGCACATGCCGCACAGCACGATCCGGAATCCGCAATTCAATTTGCCACGGCCCCTGCGTGTCAGCCACTTGCAGCAGTGCCTGCCCCTGTCGCACGGGACGTGATTCCAACGAGCGAATTAGATCCCAGCGAATGACCTGACCAGCAATCGGTGATCGCAACGTCAGTTCTTCAATACGTCTGTTAACTATATTCAGTTGTAGATTCAGGCTTTTGATCAATTGTTTTAACTCCTCTTCTTCAGCCGCGAGCAAACCCGAAGAAGTCGCAGACGGCCCTCGGCGATCAGGGTCAACGCGAGCTGCTCGAACAGATGCGAGTCGCGATGTCGCGGTCGCAATCTCACCTCGAATGCGTTGCTCTTCCAAATCGAACTCTTGATTTCGCAAGACAACGAGCACTTCGTTTTTTGACACTTGCTTGGCGTTACTGACTGCAACCTTCGTGACCAATCCATCCGCCGGAGCATACACGTGCTGACGTCGCACCGGCTGCACTTGGCCATGAGCTTCCAACTCAAAGCTCGTCGGAATGACAGTCAGCACAAACAACAGTCCCAAAACAACACCGGCAATCAAACGAGTCCGTTGAGCGGCCGCAACTTCTTGGAATTGACGAACCCACCGTCCCAGACCTTGAGCTTGCAACACCGCACCGTTTTCAAAAGCCAGCGCGGCATGACGACAGATTTCGGGGATACCGTCGAACTCAGAACTTGACGACTCCGGTCCAAACGACTCGAACACGACAACTGCATTTGCGGCTAACCACGAACCGGGCTGCGGTCCCAAAGGTTCGACTCGGACTCGCAGGGCTCCCGATTCCTGCATGTACTGTCGAGCGATTTGAGTTGCAACGTCATCAAAAACGTCAGCAGGCTCCGCGTTTGCTGCGGCCACTGTCAAAGCCGATGTCCATGGCAGCGGCCGCTCGATTACACGGAGTTTTGTGACCAGCAACTCGATCGCTCGGCTCGCGTTTGCTCGACGATTCAATTCGCTCACCGCCGTCGCCGCTTCGAGTTGATATTGATCTCTCCGTAGCAACAAGACGCTGATGCGATCGACCTTCAACGCCGCAGCGCCGTCGTTCGCGAGTTCAAGAGCGATCCGTTGTCGATCGAGCGAAGCGTGTAACGAATAGCACAATGTCGCGAGCCGATCTCGCTCAGTGACCAACGACATCACACGAGCCAGTTGTCGAGCCCGATGAAATTCAACGACGATCGCCGCCACCGCAGAAACAGCCTCGGCCACGTTCTCTTCACGTTCAGCGGCTTGCGGAAGTCGCACGTCCAAAGCCAAACGCAATGACGGCGCGACGGCGCGGCAAGAAACGCAGCGAATGAACTCCGTCGCATTCGGCAATCGACCGCCGACACCCGCTGGAACGATCGCCGTTCGATCGACTTCAATCCGTCCGATCGGCTCAACGCCTCGAGTCTTCCAATCCCATCCCGATTCCGAACGCGTATCGAAAAACAAACTGACGCCATCGTCTCGAACGGACCAAACTGCGACTCCGTCGGCCTCCAAAATATCTGTGAGCTCATTCAACACTTGCGAATAATACTCGGCCACAGACACTGGCGTTCGGGCCAGTCGCTCCGCATGGTCCAGCAAGCTATCAACGCGAGTCAGTAACGACTCAGAGCGATTGATCGGCTCGGCAGGATCGGAAGTGTTCATAGTCGAGTGATTCTGACAAACGGGGCAGCGCTTGCCCCCGTACACTCGCCGCAAGACCGGAGCCTAACGCCGCCTCGCTCGCCTGTTTGGATTGAACAAGGCACCTATTTGATTGAAGTGATGAACGGTAAACGCCCACCACGACAGAAGCGAGAGTCCGTCATTTCATTCGCATGAACTTTATAGTGGCAACGGCAACCGTAGCGTTGCCAAGTTTGCCTATCTTCCGCATCTCCCGTCATAGCGTGCCGATCGAGTGACCGAAGTCCTTTACTTATCGCGCCAACCCGGAGAATCGGAATATTTTCTCTCATCGGAAGAGCCGTCTGCCGATCTCAGGAAAGCGATCTTCAGGCGCGGTCCTTTTTGAGGTCACTGCGCGGGAACGATCGCACTGGAACGACGACTCCCTCAAGTCGCCAGACAGTTTTGTTCGGTACACGATTTGGAAACGACAAGCATGTCGATCAAAGCCCCCTTCGACCACACAACGCCGACGTCTCGCCACGTCGGTCTTGCGCGAACGATCGCGGTGCTATTCACTTCGCTGGCGTGCCTCGCAATCGTGGGCTGTGCTCAACGGAGAACGTTACGAACAACGGTTGGCAACGACACGCGAGAGATCGATCGGCTCGTGGCGTTGGCCGATGACCCAAAGCCAGAGATTCACTCCTCGGTTTGGGCGACCGCGCCCGTCACGGCCAAAACTCTGCGTGAAGACAAGCCGGTTGACTATCGCGATGTGGGACTCAACGAAGTCTTACAAATCGCGATGGAAAACTCAGAAGTGCTTCGTGACCTCGGCGGCACATTGTTGAGAACACCGGACATCGTTCGCACTCGATACGCCACTGGCCTCCAGCAAACCGATCCGCGATTCGGAACCGCAGCGGCACTGAGTGCCTTCGATGCGCAGTTACGTGCATCCGCGAACTTCAATCGCAACGACCGAATCTACAACAACTCCTTCTTTGCCGGTGGCGTGAACTCTTATCTGCAAGATTATCACGAGTACAAAACCGAACTCTCGAAGAAGTCTGCGATCGGTTCGACCATGACCGTGCGCGGAATTTCCGACAGCGATCAAAACAACGCACCCGGCAATATCTTCCCTGGTGCGTGGAACTCGTACATCGAAACCGAAGTTCGGCAGCCGCTCTTTCAGGGGGCCGGCTTGCAATACAATCGCATTGCCGGGCCGTCCGCGACGGTTGGCCAGTACAACGGTATCTTGATCGCTCGCGTCAACACGGACATGAATCAGACCGATTTCGAAATCGCCGTTCGCGACTATGTCAGCAACGTCGTCAACACGTACTGGGACTTATACTACTCGTATCGAGAACTCGACGCTCGACGCCGAGCGATGACCAGTTCGCTCGAATCGTGGCGCAAGATCAAAGCTCAAGTCGAAACCGAAGGAGTTTCGGCCTCTCGCGAGGCACAAGCTCGTGAGCAGTATTATCGCTTTAAGAGCGAGGTCGATGATTCGTTGACCGGACGCTTGTTGCAAGGAACGCAAACTCGCAACGGCAGCACTGGCGGAACTCTGCGAGCGAACGGCGGCGTGCAAGTTTGCGAACGACGCTTGCGATTGATGATCGGTTTGCCGATCAGTGACGGTCAACTCCTACGTCCCAACGAAGACCCGAACGAAGCGGAAGTTGTTTACGACTGGGACTCGGTCATGACCGAAGCGTTGACCCGACGTCCTGAATTGCGACGTCAACAACTCAAGGTCCGCCGTCGTGAAATGGAATTGCTCGCGTCGCAGAACTTCATTCTGCCAACCGTCGATGCTGTGGGCCGATATCGCGTTCGCGGCTTCGGCGACCAACTGATTGCCAATGGCACTCAGAGCGGCGGTAAACCGGTGTCATCCATCGGAAACCTGGCGACTCTCGATCATCAAGAATGGATGGTCGGCGTCGAGATGGCGATGCCGATTGGCTTCCGGCAGGGGCACGCCGCTGTCGCGAATGCCGAACTGGCACTATGCCATGAGCGAGCCATTCAGCGTGAGCAAGAACGGGACGTCGTCCACGATCTTAGCAACGCACTGGCCGATGCCGTTCGAGCCTATGAGTCCTGCCAGAACAACTTGAATCGGTACATTGCCTCGAAGGAAGTTTTGACTTCAATGGAAGCGGAAGAGGCAAACGGCTTACCAGTTGATGTTGATCGCTTGCTCGACACACAACGTCGAGTGGCTGAAGCGGAAGTCCGTTACTTCCAATCGCGAGCCGAGTACGCCGTTGCTCTGAAGAACGTGCAATTCGAGAAGGGCTCGCTGAGCGATGAGAACGACTTGATCGTCATGGATGCGGTTAATCCGCCAGAACCAGAAGCGAATAACAACCGCACTGCTCCGGCCTCGGCAAGCTCGCGTCCCAAATTTGAAAGCAAGCGACCGATCGCTTCGAGAATCAAGCAAGCCGTTCTTCCCGCGTCGGCAATCACGAAGACCGAGAATGTTCGACGCAATGTAGAAGGCGAAGACATGGGCGACGATGGCGAGAACGTCAGTGAAAACTCATCGTCCAATTGATCGACAAATCCATAGCGCGGTGAAGCCGCGGATACATAGCCGTCATCGCTCTACGTGGCGAGCCGATTGATCACCAACGCTTCGTGAAGAGACCGGCTCGTCACGCGGAGCGATGACGGCTACGTAAATTTTCGTCACAAAAACGATGCCTTCTGCGTTAACGGTTAGGGAGCGAGTTCCATGTTGAATTTCTGGCAGAAGTGGATGCAGGGCAGCGGAAACGCGAGACGTCGGTCGCAGGGGCTCGTGCATCGCAATGGTCAACCAATACAAGCGACGGTTCACACGGAACCGCTGGAGTCACGTTGTGTGTTGAGTGTCGCGTCGATGCTGGCTGTTGTTGGTTCAGATTCGGTATTGACCGTCAGCGCCAGTGGAGGTGAGTCGATTGCCGTGACGGCGAATGCCGCTGGCAAAGTGGTCGTCAACGGAACCGCTCAAACATGGTCCGCGAACGTTGTCACGAAGCTGCTGGTCAACGGCGGCACGGGCAATAACAACATCAACATCAGCGGAGTCACCGCAGCTCAATTCACGTCGCTGAAGGTGGGTGAGATTCACGTCGATGGCGGTGCGGGGAACGATCGCATCACCGGAAGCCCGTTGAATGATGATCTGCGCGGCGGCAACGGCAACGACACAATCTTCGGCGGCAATGGCAGCGACAGTTTGCTGGGCGGTCTTGGCAGCGACAGCATGCTCGGTGAAGACGGAAACGACGTCCTCACAGGAGAGAGTGGTTTAGATACGCTCTCTGGCGGAACGGGCGACGATTCGCTTTCTGGCGGAACCGAAAACGACTACGAAGACGGCGGGACCGGAAACGACACGCTGCTCGGCGGAACTGGAAGCGACAAGCTCTTAGGCGGCGCCGGAAATGATTCGCTTCAAGGCGATGACGGCAACGACTCATTGACCGGCAGCGATGGCAACGACACCGCTGATGGTGGACTCGGCAACGACATGCTCATTGGAAACGACGGCAACGACAGCCTCATCGGTGGTGACGGTCTCGACACAGTCGATGGCGGCAATGGCTTGGACGTGCTCAGTGGTGGCGCGGGAAATGATCGAATCTATGGAGGCACTGATACGTCAGCGGACACACTGCTCGGCGGGCTCGGCGACGATTACCTCGACAGCGGGCCGGGGAATGACTCTCTCGATGGCAGCGATGGCAAAGATACAATTTACGGTGGAAGCGGGAACGATTCGATCACCGGTGGGTCGAGCGACGACCAGATTATTGCCGGACTCGGTGACGACAGTGTCGATGCTGGATCGGGCAAAGACAGCGTCATCGGCGGCGACGGCAATGACACACTCATTGGCGGTGACGGCAACGATACGCTGATCGGTGACGACGGCGACGACAGCCTCGACGGCGGAGCGGGAAATGATTCACTCACCGGTGACGAAACGCCGGCCACAAACGATGGCGATCTTGCCGTGGGTGGAGCGGATAGTCTGTCGGGTGGTTCTGGCGACGACAGCCTCTTCGGTGGAGCGGGGAACGATTGGGAGTCAGGTGGATCAGGGACAGACACGCTCGTAGGTGGCTTCGGTGACGACACACTCATCGGCGACACGGGAGACGATCAAGTCACGCTCGGCAACGGAGCCGACGTCATCATCGGCGGTGATGGCGATGACAACATTCTGAGTAACTCTGGCGACATGGTCACCGAAGACGGCAACAACGACCCAACGGCTGCGGCCACTTTCATCGCCAGTCAAGCAACCACTACCACTACCGGAACGACAACGGCCGGGCCGTGGCAAATGGGAACCTGGTGATGCGGACTGCCTCATCACGAAATGTGATTAGGAACGAGGTTGCAATAACTTCCCGATGCCATGTTAGCACGACGCGCCAGCGAGTGGTTCTAGCTATCACCACTCGCTGGCGGGTCGTGCTAAATTTCCAGCGTGCCAGGGAAGTTACTGTGATCCCGTTCCAGATGAGCGGCATCGGCGAGTGTTGCCCGCGTCAACGAGCGACGTGGAAGATCGAAGTCCTCGATCAGAAATCACCAAGAGGCGAAGTCATCGCCACGCGGAGCCGTTGGGAAACAGAAACTCCGCAAGCGACTCCGGCTTCATCGTGATACTGTAACCGGGAGCAGTCGGCGGCATGTAGTGGCCGCGTCGCATCACGAGCGGATCAATGAAATGCTCGTGAAGGTGATCTGCGTATTCGCAGAGTCGGTTTTCGAGCGAGCCACTGACAGCGATGAAGTCGAACAGCGCGAGGTGTTGCACGTACTCGCACAGGCCGACGCCGCCGGCGTGAGGGCAGACGGGGATGCCGAACTTCGCAGCCATCAACAGGACAGAAAGGATTTCGTTCACACCGCCGATGCGGCAGCTATCAATCTGACAAATACCGATCGCTCCCGATTGCAAGAACTGTTTGAAGAGGACTCGGTTCTGACAGTGCTCGCCGGTAGCGACTTGGATTGGGGCGATCGCCTTCGCAATTGCCGCGTGGCCGAGCACATCGTCCGGGCTGGTCGGCTCTTCGATGAACCACGGTTTGAATTCAGCGAGCTGTTTCATCCAGGCGATGGCTTGGCTGACGTCCCAAACCTGGTTGGCGTCCATCATCAGCCGGCGATCCCAGCCGATCTCCTCGCGGATGATGCGACAACGGCGGATGTCGTCTTGCAGGTCGCGGCCGACTTTGATTTTGAAGTGCGTCCAACCGCGAGACGTCAGCTCGCGACAAAGCCGCCGCAACTTGTCGTCGTCGTAGCCCAGCCAGCCGGCGGAGGTCGTGTAGCTCGGATAGCCCGATTGCTGCATTTGAGCGATGCGCTCGGCCTTCGTCGGTTCGAGCTTGTGGAGTAAGTCGATCGCTTCGCTTGGCGTGAGTGCATCGGTGATGTAGCGGAAGTCGATGCAGCGCACGAGTTCTTCCGGCTTCATGTCGCTGAGTAGTTGCCAGAGCGGCTTCCCCTCAACCTTCGCGAACAGATCCCATACCGCGTTGACGATCGCCGCCGTCGCGAGGTGAATCACTCCCTTCTCCGGCCCAACCCAGCGCAGTTGGCTGTCGCTAGTGACATACCGCCAGAAGCGGCCGAGGTCTGTCGTGAATTCTTCCAGCGTGTGGCCGACGACCAAGTGTCGCATCGCTTCGATCGCTTGCACGCAGAGGTCGTTGCCGCGACCAATCGTGAACGTCATCCCGTGGCCTTCGTGGTCGGCAGGATGATCAGTCTTCAGGACGACATACGCGGCGGAGTAATCCGGGTCCGGATTCATCGCGTCCGAACCATCCAAGCTGCGGGACGTCGGAAAGCGAATGTCATGAGTGACGAGATCAACAATGCGAGTCACGATCAGACCTCTCGAAATTCAACTGCCAAACAAGCACGACGCGCAAACGACCGGTCTTAGATCAAACCACTCGCTTGCGCGTCGTGCTCGTCGCTGCTCAGGAATAATCCCGGCCAGTTTCCGTTGAGCCCTAATTCCATTCATCGTCCAATGCTCAGCCGCTCCGGCGGGCAGTCGCTATCGGGGTGATAGGCAATTTGAATTCCCGATTCCGTTCCGGGCAGCGGGCCGTCCTCTTTTTTCTTCTGCCGATCCTGACGCTTCTCGTCGGCTTTGCGTTTCTTTTCCATTTCGCGATTTCGCTTGGCGAACGTGTTTTGATTTTTAGCGATGATGATCCTCCTCGATCTTTAGCGCGAAAGATTACTGAGCAATGGCCACAAACGCAGAGAAGCCGACGAGGTCGTCAGCTTCTCTGCGAATTGAAGCGATTCTGCAATTATGCCAAGCGAACGTTTTCCGCTCGTGGACCCTTCGGGCCTTGGCCGACCGTGAAGGTCACTCGTTGACCTTCACGGAGTTCCTCGAATCGAACTCCATCGAGGTTCGACATGTGGAAGAACATGTCGCCGCCGTTGCCGGTGTCGATGAATCCAAACCCTTTTTCCGTCACCTTCTTGATCGTGCCTTCAGCCATTCCAAGTACCTTCTCAAAACAAACTTTTGCAACGTTGGCCGAACGACACGTCCGAGCCTCTTCGCCGTCACGCGGGGGAGTGTAGCCGCTCGTTCCCACAATGGATGCCTCGCGCGTGTTCTTTTTTCGGCGTTTTGCGAGAAGAGTCGTGCTCGTCGGAGGTCTTGTTTCCGCGTTTCTCGCAGCGCACAGTTGTTGGCTTACGGTTTCGTGGCGATTAACCTCTCAACGACAAACCGCCAACGTAAATTCCCTCCGCAATTTTATCGCAACACCAAACGCAACACCAAATATGGCCATTCCTCCCCCAAAACACGGTGCCCTGTCATCGGGTTCGCTCGTTCTCTGCATTGCGCTGGCTCTCTCGACGACCGTCGTTTCAGCAGCGGATCGAAGCGGCCGTGAGATTTACCAACAGCAATGCGCCTCGTGTCACGGAGCGAGCGGGGAAGGGACGGTCGAAAGCTATCCGCATCCGCTCGCCGGAGACCGATCGGTCGGAGAATTGGTGCAGTACATCAGCAAGTCGATGCCCGAGGATAAACCGGGGACATGCACTGGCGAGGACGCTCAGAAAGTTGCGGAATTTATTTCCGAGTCGTTCTATTCGGCGACCGCTCAAGTTCGAAACAAACCGGCTCGGATTGAGTTGTCTCGATTAACGGTGCGGCAGTATCGAAACGCCGTCGCGGATTTGATCGGCAGCTTTCGGTCGCCCGGCAAGTTAGACAGCCAGCAAGGCTTGCGAGCCGAGTACTTCAAATCGCGGCGTTTGGACGGCAAGGAGCGGGTGATCGATCGCGTCGATCCCGTCGTGCAGTTTGACTTCGCCGACAAGAGCCCTGACGCGGAGAAGATCGAACCGCATGAATTCGCGATTCGTTGGGAGGGAGCGGTGTTCGCTCCGGAGACCGGTGAGTACGAGTTCATCGTGCAGACCGATCAGGCCACCCGATTGTGGATCAACGATCTGAAGCGTCCGCTGATCGACGTGTGGGTAAAGTCGGGGAGCGACACCGAACATCGCGAGTCGATCTTTCTGCTCGGCGGTCGGACGTATCCGTTGAAACTCGAATTCTCGAAAGCGAAACAGGGAGTCGACGACAAGAAGGCCAAAGAAAAACCGCCGGCAAAAGCTTCGATCGCGTTGCAGTGGAAACGCCCGCAGCGAATCGTCGAAGTGATCCCGGCTCGATCGCTGTCGCCGAGCCGTCCGTCCGAAACGTTTGCCGTCACGACGCCGTTTCCGCCCGATGATCGCAGCTACGGCTGGGAACGCGGGACGTCGATCTCGAAGGAATGGCATCAGGCGACGACCGACGGCGCGATCGAAGTCGCGGCGTATGTTGTTTCTCATCTGAACGAGCTGTCCGGCGTGAAGTCTGATGCGCCCGACCGCGACAAGCGTTTGCGTGAGTTCTGCCAGCGTTTCGCCGCGCGAGCCTTCCGCCGCCCGCTGGCCGATGAGCAACAACGGGCGTTCGTCGATCATCACTTCGAGACTGCCGCCGATCCGGAAGCGGCGGTGAAACGAGTCATGTTGCTCGTGTTGAAATCACCACGATTCTTGTTTCGCGAACTGAGCAGCAGCGTTCAAAGCAACAACGAGCCAAAGAGCAGCAACGATGGTTATGACGTCGCCTCGCGGATGTCGTTCGCAATGTGGGATTCGATTCCCGATCAGCCGTTGTTGGACGCGGCGGCGAAGGGGCAGCTCGCGACGCGCGAACAAGTCGAGCAACAGACTCAGCGAATGTTGGCCGATACGCGCACGCGATCGAAGCTGCGCGAGTTCTTCTTGCGTTGGCTGAAGGTCGATCACGTTCCCGATGTCGCGAAAGACACGGAGCGGTTTCCGGAATTCAACGCGGTAATCGCTGACGATTTGCGGACTTCGCTCGAATTGTTTCTCGACGATTTGCTCGGCAGCGAAACGGCGGACTTTCGGCAGGTGTTGCTCTCCGATTCTCTCCCGTTGAACGGTCGCCTCGCGAAGTTCTACGGAGCGGAGTTGCCGGACGACGCTCCGTTTCAATCGGTGAAACTGGAATCGGGCGAGCGGGCGGGCGTGTTGTCGCATCCGTATTTGATGGCCGGTTTCGCGTACACGGCGAGCAGTTCGCCCATTCATCGCGGCGTGTTCATCGCCCGTAGCGTGTTGGGACGTTCGCTCCGACCGCCGCCGGAAGCGGTCGCTCCGTTGGCGCCGGCACTGCACGCCGACCTGACGACTCGCGAACGAGTTGCGTTGCAAACGAAGCCGGAATCGTGTCAGTCTTGTCACGCGATGATCAATCCGCTCGGCTTCACGCTGGAAAACTTCGACGCCGTCGGCCGATACCGCAAGGATGAAAACGGCAAACCCGTCGATGCGACCGGCGGTTACCGAACTCGCAGCGGTGAGATCCTCAAGTTCGCCGGTGTGCGCGATCTCGCAACATTCTTGGCCAACAGCGAAGAAACTCATTCCGCGTTCGTCGAGCAATTGTTCCACGGCCTGATCAAACAACCGATTCGAGCCTTCGGATCGCAAACTCGATCGGAGTTGAAACAGAAATTCGTCGAAAACAACTTCAACATTCGCAAGCTCGTGATTGAGATTGTTTCCACAGCCGCATTGCCCAAACAAATCGTGAATCCAGCAACGGACAGTAAGTCGGGAGGACAATGATTATGCCGACGGTCAGTCAGTTCTTCGGCATTTCAGTTCGCATGTACTTTGACGAACATGCCCCGCCTCATTTCCATGCCTATTATGGTTCGGCTGCCGCAGTCGTTGAGATTGCGACGCTCCGAATCAAAGAGGGACGACTCCCTCGACGAGCGATGGCGTTGGTCTTGGAGTGGGCTGCCGAACATCGCGACGAGCTTGAAGAAAACTGGAGCCGAGCGGAAGCTCACGATTCGTTGTTGCCGATTTCCCCGCTGGAGTAACGAAAATGGACCGCGTTGAGTTCGTAAAACCCTTGCCCGACTACTCGCTTCTCGTTGAGTTTACGGACGGAGTTCGCGGAGTGGTGACGTTGAAAGACCGGTTGTTTGGTCCGATGTTCGAACCTCTTAAGGACGTCTTGTTCTTTGAACGCGTTTTTGTCGATGAATTTGGTGCCGTTTGTTGGCCGAACGGTGCGGACCTCGCTCCGGACGGTCTTTATCGTCGAATTCAGTTATCCTCCGAACCGGCGTTGTCCGCCGTGAGTTCTTGAACGCTGACTGGTGAAGTAGAAGTCATCAGACCTACGTCCGATCGTTGACCTCATCATCATTCCAAATTACCTGAGCGATCTCATGCCGCAACATCCTTCCCGCCGCGAATTCATCCGCAATCTTGGTCTCGGCGCGGCAGCGCTGCCGTTCGTCTTGAACTTGCCGAGTCTCGGCTTCGCGAATCAACAACGGCGGAAGCAGCGGCTGGTGATCATGTTCAGCCCGAACGGCGTCGTTCCCTCGACGTTTTGGCCCGATGAAGAAGGGGAGACCTTCACGCTGAAGGAAAGCCTGTCGCCGCTGGAGCCGTTCAAGAATCGGCTGCTCTCGTTGCACGGCGTTTGCGACAAAGTACGCGGTGACGGCGACAACCACATGCGCGGCATCGGCTGTTTGCTGACGGGAGTCGAACTCTTCCCCGGCAACATTCAAGGCGGCTCGGACACGCCGGCCGGATGGGCCAGCGGGCTGTCGATCGATCAAGAGATCAAGAACTTTCTGCAAGCGAATCCGGAGACGCGCACGCGGTTCGGCTCGCTCGAATTCGGCGTGATGGTTCCCGACCGAGCCGACACGTGGACTCGCATGTGTTATTCCGGGCCGAACAAGCCGATCTCGCCCATCGACGATCCGTACCAGATGTTTTCCAAGCTGTATGGCCGCGTGAAGGACCAGGAGAGTTTGAAGAGCATCCTCGACGACCTGCAAAGCGATCTCAAAAAACTCGCGTCAAACGTCAGCGCGGCGGATCGGCAACTGTTGGAAGACCACGCGACGTTCGTTCGCGAAATGGAGCAAGAACTCAAGGCGAGCAACGAGTCGATCGGGCACGCGGTTCCGGAGCTGGAAGCGGGCGTCAAAGAAGACAACGACAACATGCCGCGGCTGACCAAGATGCAGATCGACTTGATGGTCAACAGCTTTTCGTCGGACTTCGCCCGCGTGGCAACGTTGCAGCTCACGAATTCCGTCGGCGGTGCCAAGATGCGTTGGCTCGACATTCAAGAGGGACATCACGAACTGTCCCACAACCCGGACACCGACATTGCTTCACAGGAGAAGCTGACCAAGATCAACAAGTGGTACGCCGAGCAACTCGCTTATCTCGCGAAACGTTTGGCGGAAACTCCTGAACCGGGGGGTGAAGGGAGCTTGCTCGACAACACGTTGATCGTCTGGACGAACGAGTTGGGCAAAGGGAACTCGCACACGCTCGACAACATCCCGTTTGTGCTCGTCGGCAATGGACTCGACTTCAAAATGGGCCGCTCACTGCGGTTCGAGAAGAATCCTCCGGGTCGCGTGTTGAAGGCGCTTGACCAAGGTCTCGAAGTCGTCACGGGCAAGTCGCTGAGAACGGATAAGCTGGCTCACAACCGCTTGTTGCTCTCGCTCGCACACGGCTTCGGTCATCACATTGCGAAGTTCGGCAATCCCGATTTCTGCGGCGACGGCCCGATATCTCTGACATAATCCTCAGCGAGTCGTGCAAGTTCGGTGAGCCCCCGCTGTTGTCCAATCTGACGAAATCAGTACTTCGCATTACCAATGCCACACGTCACTTCCGCATGTTGGCTTGCAAGATTTCCAGCGGAACTAGGACGTTGAGGTTTCCGGATCGAAAGCCTTCGAGGTCGATTGTCACGCAGCGGAAACCGAGCGATCGAAGTTCACGGGCGATGAGTTCAAACTTTGGCAGGCTCAAGAGCGGGGCGATCTCACTCAAAGAGACTTCGATGCGGGCGAGGTCGTTCGCTTCGAGTCGAACTCGAAATTCTCGCAGACCGAATTGATGTCGCAGGAATTGTTCGGCGGCGTCGATGCGGCGGACTCGTTCGGGCGTGACCGAGACGCCATACGCAATACGGCTCGACAGACAGGGCATCGCAGGTTTGTCCCAGCAGGGCAGGGCCCAGTGTTTCGCGAGTTCTCGGACATCGGCCTTTGTGAGTCCGGCTTCGATCAACGGGCTACGGACGGTGTGCTCTTTGGCTGCTGCCATGCCAGGGCGATAGTCACCTTGATCATCGAGATTCGCGCCGTTGCAGATGACGTCCACGCCCAGCTCATCAAGCCGCGATTCGAGTTGAGAGTACAACTCCGTCTTGCAGAAGTAGCAGCGATTCGACGGGTTCTGCAAATAGTTTTCGTTCTGAAATTCTTGCGTCTCGATGATCGTGTGCCGAATCCCGATCAAGGCGGTCACTTCGCGAGCATCTTCCAATTCGCCAGTTGCAAGACTCAGGCTGACTGCGGTCACAGCCACGGCTCTGTCACCGCACGCTTCAAACGCCGCCTTCGCCACAACTGCACTGTCGACGCCGCCGGAGAAAGCGACAGCGACACGACCGTAACCGGCGAGAGTCGCCAGCAGGACATCACGTTTTTGGAAGAGTTCGCTCATGAGTTTGTTTTGCTGTGGGCTGACGTCGGTAAGCAAGCGGTGCGAGTCACTGTAATTGGTCGGTCAAATTGTTGACACCACGCTCATCATCACCAAGTAACCTGAAGCGTGTCATCGCTATGTAACCTGAAGCGTGTCATCGCTATGTAACCCGAAGCGTGAGCGAGAGCGATCGTTTCGCGTGATTTTGAAATCTGAGCGTTGGTTTC
>JAYUFI010000445.1:0-2018 GCA_043738805.1 Planctomycetaceae bacterium
AAGATGATGTCGCCATCGTCGATGGCATACTGGGCATCGCGTATCAGATGGGCCAGGCAGATGCTTTGAGGCATACGGCGTCGTGAACTCGATCGCGAAGACATCGCCCGTGCCGAGCTTTGCGACGTTTGTGGTTTCAACGGTGCTCGTCAGCGGTGTTGTTTGCGGTTGAATCGTGAAACTGACGGATTGAATCTCCGAGCGACCGGCATTCGGATCGGTTGTCGTTGTGACGTTCGATGTCGCGTCGGGAGGGGCCGTCGAGACCGTCAAGCCCGTGACGTTGATCCCCGCGAGTTGACCTTTGAGTTCCACTCGGAATCCGTTCGCGTTTGATCCCGTGACGCTGACGTTCGCGATCCCGATCCCTCGCAGTCCGCCGACTGCCGTCGTGATCGCGGCGCGGAGGTCGGCGTCGGATTCCGTACCCGTGAGCGTGAAGCTGTTCGACTTGCCGGCGAAGCTGAACGTCACTGTACTGAGCGTGCCGTTGCTGATCGCGAAGTCATAAATGGTGTTTGTCTTCGTGAGCGTCGGCGGAGTTTCGACTTGCTGCACAGTGGCGGTCGTTTCGACGTTGCTCGTGATCGGACCCGGCTGTACGCGCGGCGTGCTGATCGTGAAGTACTTGATCTCCGTTTGCCCGGCGGTCGCAGCGACCGTTTGCGTGACGTTGCTCGATGTCATCGGGGCGGTGATCGTGACCGTCAAATCTGCGACGTTGTGACCGGCCAACGCACCGACGAATTCGATCTTGAAACCGTTTGCTTTGTCGCCGGTGACTTCGACATTGTTCGCGCCGATGCCGGTCAGGTTCGCGATCGTGAGCGAGATCCGTTGACGCAGGACGAGATTCCCTTCCGTGCCGGTCACCGCGAGCGTCTGGGTGTCGCCGCCGTAACTGAAGGTCAGCGTGCCAACCGTCCCCGCGAAGAGATTGAGGTCATAGATCGTGTTGGTGGTCGTCGTGGAACCGGGCGTTGCGGGAACTTTGACACCGCGATTGACTGCCACTTGAAGATCGCTTGCCGCGACATTGAGGATGTCGAGTCCGGCAAAGTCCGCGCTGTCGGCGGTGGCTTGCAACGAGGTGAAGTGATGCGCGTGGTTCGCCTGATCGACGATCAACGCGAGTCCGAAATTCGCTCCACCGAGCGACAGCCCCACTTTGTCCTGGTCTTCGAAATTGATCCCCGCGAAGGCGGTCACATCGGCTCCACCCAGCGTCACGAGATCAGCGTTGATCGTGCTGCCGTCGGACAGCGTGACCGTACCGCGCGACTTGACGAACTCAAAGGTGCCGGCGACCGAGAAGAAGTCGAACAGGTTGACGTCCATGTCAGCCTTCACGCGGACCAGTTCGCCGAGCGTTCCGGGCATCTCCAGATCGAGCGATTCACCGGGGCCGGTCGAGACATTCAGCGGATTCGCCGCGAAGTCGAGCACTTCTCCCTTCGATGCATGATTGATGTCGACTTCAACGTTCGAGGCCGAGACCGTTAGCCTGTCGATTCCGACAAACGACACATTGCCCGCCGTCGCACTCAGCGACGTCCATTGCCGGCTGTGGTTGAAGATGTCGGTGCTGAGTGCGAGTGCGAAGCTGACATCGGTCGCGGCCAAGCCGAGTCGATCGGTAGTATCGCCGTTGAGTCCGACGAAGGCATTCACATGCGACGCGCCAATCAGCAGTTGATCGACGGATGCGGTTTCCGGCTCGGTTGCAACCGGTGGACTGCCGGGCGCGGGCAATGGTTGAGCCACCGTGACATCCGCCGTCGTCTTCTCAAAATGAAAGCCGCCCGAAACTTGAAAGAAGTCCGCGACGTTGAGGTTCACGTTCCCTTCGACTCGGGTGACCGGTCCCGCGGAGCTATCCATATCGAGCGCGATCGTTGCGCCGGCGTCGGTCCCCGTGCGAACGTGAAGCGGATCGGCAAAAAGGTCGATGAACGTGCCGTCCACCGCCGGTCGAGTGATCTCGACACTCATGTTCGTGCCGTTCGCCTCGAACGTAT
>JAYUFI010000446.1:0-36662 GCA_043738805.1 Planctomycetaceae bacterium
TCACCCGGCTGCACTCGAAACGCTGTCACCGTCATCTGATCGTAGAACGGTTTTCCAAACCGTTCGCCCAGACCGGCTCCTTCATCACGCAGATCAAGCTTCACTCGACCCGCAGCCGTATTCAAATCGTGCAACAACGGCGTCGCCGATTCAGCCACGAACAAGTAGCCGCCGTTTCCCGATTTCAAATCGGGCGTCTCGACCGCCGGATTGCGACGTCCCGCCGCGACCGCGACCAACAAGAACGTCGCGCTCGCGATCAACGCGACGGAAAACAAACTGCGCCGCCGTTGCCGAGTCGCGTTTCTCAAGCTCAGCCGCAACAACGCCACTCGCCCCGATCCGATCACAGAGGTAAATCGTTCGCCGCTGAGCCACACGGAGATCGCGCACAAGCTCGCCAACAAGGCAGACAGGCCGACAACAAAGAACAACACCGTCGGCCACGAAAATCCAGAGAAGGCTTCGGCTGCGGGAACCGAGCCGCTGATCACAGCGAGCGTCGTCAACACACAGACGCACAACAACGTGATCGCGATGCGGCTCAAGCGTCGTCGCCGCAATGCTTGCATCGCATCGAGTTCAACAAGTTCTGTCTGTCCGGCTAACAAGGCTCGCGGAGAGAGTTGCCTCAAACCGCGCATTGCCCACCAGGCGGAACCAACCGACGCGACAAGTGTCATCACGAAGCCGATCGCCAACGTCAGCGGGCGAACCGAAAGCGTCAGCAGCGTCGTCCCGACGGCACCGACCCACCAAGTCTTCAAACCGTAAATCAGCAAGCCCGCGTAACCGACCGCCGCCGCTGTGCCGATCACTCCGCCCATCAACGTGACGGCGAATGATTCCTTGAACAATAAGCGCCGCAGACGCGACGGAGTGAAACCGATCGCGGCGAGCAAACCGACTTCGCCCGATCGCCGTTCGATCCCCAACCGGACCAGCAACGCAATCAACATCAGGCCGGAAAGAATCATGAAAAAGCTGAACCCGATGAACAGCCCCGCGAAGTCGGTCGTTCCGCTGGCCGCTCGCAGACCGAACCATTTCGCCGGTTGAATTCCGAAGCCGAGCGTTTCGAGTTTCAACGACTGCAATAACTCGCGCGCGAACCGCTCTGAGAACTGAGTTGCCGCAGTCTGTTGATCGCCGGGTGTGTCGCTCGTCGGCAATGCGAGCCGCAACGAGGTCTGTGTTCCATACCGACTCGACCACCAACTCTTCGCCGCGTCGAGATTGAAGAACGCTTTTGGCGTCGCCTTGTACAAGTCCCAATAATCTTCATCGCGATCAGTCACCGGCAGCTTCATCGGAAAGGGTTGATCCCAGTCGTTGAACGTCTCCGCGTCCGTGATCCCCGGCACATGCGGAGTCAGTCCGCGATCACCCGCCAACGCCCCTTTGAGCGGCAGCACTCCTTGAACTTCGAAGACCTTCTCCTCTTCCGGCAGTTCTCCGCGCGAGCCGACCTTGTGATACGACACGCGGACCTTCGGTCGCTTCGCGTTTTCTGTTTTTAAGTCTTCCGGACGAATCCCCAAGTCTTGAGCCAACCATTCGCTGATCAACACGCCGTCTGATCGCAAACTTTCGCTCGCCGCTTCGCCAAGTTTTTCGCCCAACAATTCCACCGGACCAAACGGCTTCGACAGCGTCGTCGGATCGGGAATTCCCGCGACGATCGAATACTTCGAGAACTTCTGCGGATCGCCTTCGAGGCTGATCAAGTTGACGAGATACGCGAGCACCGGCGATGACGCGACGTTGAAATGCTTCGCGATCTGCTCCGCCGATTCCGCCAGGGAGTCTTCCAAAATCATTCGCTCGCTTTCGAGCGACAAATAACCGCGCTCGACATTCGGCACGAGCCGCAGCACGAAGTCGTCCAAGTTGATTGCCGCACTAAGCTGTCGAGTCAAAGCCTCCGCCGCTTCGACCGCTTGCTCCGTCTGTGCATCGTTCCGATCACGAGCCGACGCAAACAACGCATTCACGCGAGCTGGCTTCGCCGTCGGATTCCGCCGCGATCGCTCGACCTCTTCCAAACCCAGCGACTTTTGCAGCGTGTGCAAATCGACATACGCCACCTTCGGAAACTGCTGACTTGGTTGCAGATCGAATCGCCCCGCTCCAGCAGACTCCGGCAAGATCGCTTCGACAGACAATTTGATTTCCTGAGTCGTCTGCTCTTCCTTACCGCCGAGCAAACTGTCGCGCGGAATCGTGGCCGGTAACTCAACCCAAATCGTCACCTCTTCGCCGACGTGTGCTCGCAGTTGTTCGGCCAGCCGAGCATTCAGCACGATCCCTCTTGCCGTCGGCGACCTTGTTCCTTCCGTCGAAAGCAACGACCACAACCGCTCATCGCCGCCGTACAACGTCACGCCCGCAGAACGAGTTTTTGTCGCCGCTTGATTCGCTGAAGACTGCGTCGTTGGCGATGGCTTCGCGTCAGTGGCACTCTTCCGTTCCAAGCTCGCTTGAAACACGAGAGCCGGGGCCACGACGTCAAAGCGTTTCTGAAATTCCGGCTGCTGACTCAACGCCGTAACCGACGCCTCGCGAAAGAAGCGATGCGTCACGAGCGCATGATCGACCGCTCCCATGCGAGCGAGGCTGATGGCTTGCAGACTGTCTCGCACCGAATCGCCGACGATCAGCGCGCCACTAATCACCATCGCGGCAACCACGACACCCAACGCGACCGCGAAGTGCGATCTCGCGTAATGAGACAAGCTGCGTCGAACAAATTGACCGGTCGAAAATGAATTTGCCATCATGCAAAAGAGCGTTGCAGCACGACGATCAATTCGCAACCGAGCGGCGAAGCGTCCGTGAAAGAACTTAGCACGACGCGCAAGCGAGTGGTTGCGTCTGAACCACTCGCGCGCTGTGCTGGTAGGACTACACACACCGGCGGCGATACGACTCACCGAGATGAATCATCAGCTCCAGCGCGAGTAAATCCGCGCGAGCCATGATGTGTCGTGTGCTCCGATTTCCTAAACCACTCACGAGCGATTCAACTCGCTCCAGATGCAGCGACAGAACTTCGCGCGATCCGCAACCGGCGACGGCCAGCAACTCGGCCAACTTCGCGATCTCAACGCTGAGGTTGCCCGATCCCATGATGACATAGGTCCGCAACAACTCGTGGTAATAGCCGTTGATCTCCGGCGGCAGCGTCGCACGCGGCGGAGCGAATCGCTCAACAGAAACTCTGCCAAAGCAGTCAATCATCGCTTGCAAAGCGACATTCGTCGGTGCTTCTGATTCATTGCGCGCATCCAAGTCATCAATGATCCGGCGTTGCTGACTTAGCAGATGTTCGGCCTCATCCCGCTCGCGAGCCATCCGTTTTGTTTGAGCGACCGCCAGTCGATGATTTTGTCGAACGATGTCCGCTCGAAAAATCGCGCGTTTGATCGTCGCCACCAACGCGGGAGAATCCCACGCTCGCGTCGATTGCAACAGTTCACAATCTTCCGCCGAAAGATCGACCCAAGCGGCATCAGAAATCTGGGGAGCAATCAGCACCAACGGGTCGGCGCATCCGCTCGCCCGAATCGCCTTCACGAGCGTCGCCGCATCCTGAAACGCAACTGCATTCGCAACCAATAAGGAACTCACGCCCGAGTCCGCTGCCGCAATCAGCACGCAGTCAAACGGATCATCGCGGAGCAAACTCAACGCCTCAGACGCCGACGAGGCCCAACGAAACTGCGGCTCAATGCCCCCTGCGGCATCCAACTGCAACGTGAGCCCCACCCACGAAGGTTCGCGAGTTCCCACACACAACAATCGCAATCGAGCCGACAGTTGACCTGTGGTGACAGGCTCGGCTCCGGCATCGTGATCCGTCGAAAAAGAAAGCTCGTCCGTGAGCATGATTTGATATCCCTATCGCGGGCGGCGATATACGCCTGCGGAGAAATCGAGTCAAGCGGGTTCAACAGCAAGCACGACAAACCCAGGTTTTCCGCAGCGAAGAATCTCCCACAAACCAATGCTCGGTCACGACCGAATTTTCAGCGTGGTTGAATTTGGCTCGATCGTTTCCAACGATTTTCAAACGTCACGATGGCAGGCCGCCCGATTCCTTGAGACACTGATCTGCGGAGGAATGAAATCATGCAGATGCTCAAACCACGTCCGAGGATTCGTCAGATCAACGGGCCGCTACCGACGCGCGCATTGATCGCGGAACTCAGCAGCGGCGACCGCTTGTCGCAACCGGAGTTTCATCGCCGTTACGCGGCCTATCCGGAACGCATCAAGTTCGAGCTTGTTCAAGGAGTCGTCTACACGGCCTCACCGATGCGTCGTCCTCACGGGTTGGATCATGTTGAGTTGGATTACGCCCTGAAGCATTACTCGGCCGCAACCCCCGGCACCGAAGTGCTCGACAACGCGACGGCGATCCTCGACGACGAGAGCGAACCGCAGCCTGATCTTTGCTTGTGCATTCAAACGGAATTACGGCGGGCAGTCATCTGAGAATGCCGAAGGCTACATGGTCGGGGCACCGGAGTTGGTGGCCGAGATTGCTCACAGCGGTCGAGCGATCGACCTGTTTGAAAAACGCGACGATTACCGCAAGGCGGGCGTTCGCGAATACATCGTGCTGTGCGTGGCCGAGCGAGAATTGCATTGGTTCCACTTCCCATCAGGTGAGACGATCGTTCCAGAACGCGAGGGAATCAGTCGCTCGCGCGAGTTCCCCGGCTTGTGGATCGACGTTGCAGCGCTGTTGGCTCGCGACACGAAACGATTGCGTGCGGTGCTTGAACGAGGCTTGGCACGCCGCGAACACGCGGGGTTCTGTCGGCAGTTGAAGAGGGCGAAGCGCACCTCGTAGTGCAAGGCTTCTAGCTTGCCACTCAAAGACATTCAGCGCCAATCAAAGCGTTATGCAACAACAGTCGTCGAACGACTTCGGACGTCAAATACGATGCAAGCTGGAAGCTGGCACTACGGGACGCGACCTTGCCGATTGCGTAATCTGGCGGAGCAATGCCGACGTCTCTTGTAGGTTATGCCATCAGCGGTCGATGGAACGAGCATGACCACGACGACTTCCACGAACGAGCAACTGCGACTGGGGTTTTTGACCGCCGTTCAACTCAACGACCGAGGGCACGTTGCTGGTTTACTGGTGACGAACCGTTTTGGCCGGCCGTTGGAGTTTCAATGCACGGCTCCGGTGAAGCCGAATCGGACTCAAGAGTTGTTGTACGGCCCGACGCTCGTGCCGTTTCTGCTGGGTGAATTGCTGAGCAAGACGCTGCTCGATCGCATCGGGGTCAAGCCGCATTTCGTGTTGACTGACCGCGTGGAGATGTTGGATTCACGACCGCACGTGTCATTGCCGGTGGCGTGTCTTGTCGATCGAGAGTGGGAGAAATGGCGCGGCGGCGAGGGACAGAAGCTGCACATTGGCAAGCAGCAGTTTCGGCTGCACGCCGAATTCGATGTCGATCTCAAAGCGTTTGAAAAGATGTCGAAAGAAATCGCCGACGACGCCGACCTGCTCGAACCGCTTGACCGCGTACGCGAGGCATTGCAGGAGACGATGAAGTCGGCGGCGTGACGTTCGTATGTCTTGGCTTGAAGCGGATTCGGATGCCGTTTCCTGGCGGGACTGCGAGTTGGAGACAGGGATGATCGACGGCCCAGCGCTTTTGGAAAACGACAAGCATTTGACGGCACGCGGCAGTGTTGCGAGTGAGATTGTCGATCGCGCTGATGTCGTTCAATCGCGATTTCGGAACATGATTCAGCCAGAAGACGAGCTTCGCGCCGACTCAATTGTCGTCAACGAATTGTTGCTGAACTTGACTGCCGATGTTTTCCCTTCTGGCATGAACGGCGCGCTTCGTCGTTGGCCGACCGTCGAAACGCAAACGCTGTCTCTGTTCGATAAACGGGCCGGATTGCAGCCGTCCTGGAAGCCGCATTGGTCGAAAGTACCGACGGTCGGGCTGATGTTTCCGCTCGGCTTTGAGTTTCAGCCGAAGCCGACGGAAGCGGCTGAGCGAGACGATCTGAAGACGCTCGAAGGACCGAAGGCGCAGCGGGAGCTCAAGCCCGATGACATGGCCGAGCAAGGTGAATCCAAAGAGAAAAAGAGGACGCGGTTGAAGCCGCCTGCCGATGCGATCTCGCTCGAAGACCGGTTGTTCTATCTGTTACAGCCGCCGTTGCAGACGATGCTCGCCGGGCAAGAGCTGATCATGCCGTTCGAGCCGTTTCCGTTTCAGTACGAAGGGATTGCCTGGCTGTTCTCGCAGAAGCAGGCGTTGCTCGCGGATGAGATGGGGCTGGGCAAAACCATGCAGACCATCACCGCGATCCGGCTGCTGTTGCGAGCGGGTCACGTGCGGCGGGTGCTGCTCATCTGCCCGAAGCCGCTGATCCCGAACTGGCAGCGCGAGTTCAAAGCGTGGGCCGAAGAACTGCCGCTGACGGTGCTCGAAGGCGACGCCGCTCGGCGACGAATGCTCTGGCAGATGCCCGCGCCGATCCTGTTGGCCAACTACGAATTGTTGGTCCGCGACTGGGCCGACATGCTCGACGACGAGCGGCCGAAGTTTGATCTCGTCGTGTTGGATGAGGCACAGCGCATCAAGAATCGCAACTCCTGCACGTCAGAAACGGCGCGGTCGATCCCACGCAAACGAAGCTGGGCGCTGACCGGCACGCCCATCGAAAATCGCCCCGAAGAATTGCACACGCTGTTCGAGTACATGACGGTCATCCCCAAAGGAGGAACGCCCGACTTGAAGCAGATGCAGCGGCTGTCGCGCGACTTCATTCTGCGGCGGACCAAAGACCTCGTGATGAAAGACATGCCGCCGCGGCTCGATCGCGATGAGATCCTCGAACTAACCTCCGCTCAAAAGGACGCCTATCAAACCGCCGAGAAAGACGGCGTCATCCACCTCAACGAGATGGGCGATCAAGCGACCGTGCAACACGTCTTTGAACTGGTCTTGCGGCTGAAGCAGATCACGAACTTCGACCCGCTCACCGGCGAGAGTGTGAAGTTCGAACGGCTCGCGGCAGACATGGAAGAGATCGCGGCCTGCGGCGGCAAAGCGATTCTCTTCAGCCAGTGGACCAAGACCATCGACTGGCTCGTCGCACGCCTGCCGCGCGAATGTGGCAGCTTGGTCTATCACGGCGGCGTCCCTCACAAACAGCGCGAGCCGATTCTCAAGCAATTCAAAGAAGACCCGAAGTCGCACCTGTTGCTGATGAGCTACGGCACCGGAGCAGTCGGTCTCAACCTGCAATTCGCCGGTTACGTCTTCCTCTTCGACCGCTGGTGGAATCCGGCCATCGAAGACCAAGCGATCAATCGCGCTCACCGCATCGGCGTGAAGTCGCAGGTGATCGTCACCAAGTTCATTTGCAAAGACACGATCGAAGAGCGAATCGACAAAGTGCTCAACGAAAAACGCGACCTGTTCCGTGCGATCCTAGGGGACGGCAGCAACACGAACACTTCACTGAGCATGAGCGCCTCAGAAATCTTCGGCCTGTTCGACCTCAAAGCACGTCACGGCAAAGGGACCAAGAAGATCGCCCCGAAGGCTGCAGAAGCTCCGTCATCCGACGCGGCCTAATCGGCGAACAAGCCGCGTTTCGACCTTACTTAGCCGTCACGCTCCGCGTGACGAGCCGAGTGTCTCTGGACTCAATTCGCAAACGGAGCCGAAAGACCTTCAGCTCGTCACGCGGAGCGTGACGGCTACGTACTTGCGGCTTCGCCGCTCACATGTCCGCCAACAGCTTGAGCGCGGCGGCTTCGATCTCAGACGGCGACAACTCCGCTTCGCCCTCGCCCAACAAATTCCATTGCCGAGCCAAAAACTCCGCTTGCTCGAACGAGCAGAGCTTTCGCAATCGCTTCAACAAGGGTGCGAACTCATCGCTGCGCAGTGCGTCGGGAAAGCTGACGTAATGCGTCAACTGATGACGTGGCTGATGTCGCACGAGGATTTCTCGGCAGCGTTCCGCGACGGGCAAACAACCCGCCTCGCACGCCGCCGCCCCCGCTAAGACCAACATCTTGTCGCAGCCCAAAACGTTCTGCTTCCGCTGTGAGAGTTCCGCCAGCTTGAGGTACGTCAGCATTTCCAGATCACGATTCGGCATGACGTCCTCGAACTACAGCGGAACTCGCAAGCCGTCGTAAGCCAGTTCGACACCGGGCGGCAAGCGAGCATTCGTCAGTTCATAGTCGAGCTTGTGCGACACGTGCGTGAAATAAGTCTGACGCGGTTTCACTCGTTCAACCACTTCCAGACTCTGCGCGATCCCAAAGTGCGTCGGATGCGGCTTGTCTTGCAGGGCGTCGAGGATCAGCGTGTCGAGCCCCTCCAGCAACGGCCAGCTTTCCTCCGGGATGCCGTTCACGTCCGTGCAAAACGCGACGTCGTTGATGCGAAACCCCAACACCGGCAAGCGACCGTGCAGCAAACGGATCGGCTGCACTCGCTGTCCCAGCAGTTCAAAAGGCTCAGTCCCAATCCGAACGAACTCCAATTTCGGAATCGCCCCCGGATGCAGGTCTTGAGACGGAGGTTCAAACGCGTAACCAAACGCTGCTCGAATCTGCCGCTCGACCGGCTCTTCGCACAGCAGCGGAATCGGTCGCGAGAGTTTCCAACCACAAATGCGCAGATCATCGAGACCAAAGATGTGATCGGCATGCGCGTGCGTGTAGACCGCCGCTTCGATCAACCCGATCCGCTCGCGAACCAACTGCAATCGCAACTCCGGCGGCGTGTCGATGAGAAACACGCCGCAAGCGGTCTTCACGGCGACTCCCGTTCGCGTGCGCTGATTCTTCGGATTCAACGACGTGCAGACCGAACATTCGCACCCGATCATCGGCACGCCAACGCTGGTTCCAGTGCCGAGTAGCACGAGTTCTCCGCGTGAGTTGGGGAATTCCATGAAGCACCACAATGAACGTTCTTGAAAACATGGAGCACGTTTCCAACGTGCCTAACAACGAGCACGATGAAATCGTGTTCCACGAACACGACTACTTGGAATCTGCTCTCACAATCCGCAGTCGATAGGGATGAGCCGGCCCACCTTGGTCGTGCGCGTCTTGCAGCACAACGTAGATCATCCCGCTTGTCGGGACCACAAACTCGATCCGCGAATCACGAGTGCCCCAGCCGGATAAACCATCTCGCTCCGGCTGATCATCGTTCGATCCGATCAACCGCTGGCGTGAATCGAACAGCGTTAGCGAGGCATCAAGCGCGGAACCACGCCGAGCGGCGATCACCTCGCAAACGACCTTTTCACCAGCCGTCCCCGTGAAGCGAAACGCGTCGACGTTTTGCGGCTGATGCAACGTCCCTTCGACAACGTCCCCCAGCTTGATCTCCTGAGCCTGCCGAAAGCCATCGTTCGGTTCTTTCTCGGCAACGAGCGGCATCGCATCGACAAACAATGAAAACGGAACACTCGCGCCAGCGTCGTTGACAGCGACCAGTTCGCACTCACCCGGTTTGACCTCCGTTGATGCGGTCAATTCGACTTCAAGCTGAGTATCGCCAACACGGTTCACGTCCTGCTTCTGTGGCGCGGCAGTCTTGCCCTTCGACAAAATCTTGCAAGCCACCGTTTGACCGTTGAGTCGCAGCTCTTTGACTTCATCCAGCCGCTTCCCGCGCAGCACGACTTTCGTTGGCTGACCGGAGACGACACCAAGTGGCGTCGCGACGAGCAACTGCGGCAGACTCTCCGGCTTCTTGTCTTGCGCATTGCTCAGCGAAGCGATCAAGATCAGCAGCAGACCAACCCGAAGCGTCAGCGAGGACGGGCGATTCAACCGCTCAGGGGTCAGGTCTTCAAATTTCATTTTTGGCTTTGCGATTGAGGCGCGATGTGAATTGAAACGGCGATATGGAATGAGAATCAGGAGCGTACGGCGGGGCCAAAAATGAAATTTGAAGACCTGACCCCGGCTCTCGTTTATCCAAACAATCCGCGAATCGGTTCGCCCCCATCAAGAATCTCGACAGGCCGACCATCGGGTGTGTGAATCTGCCGACGCGGATCGATGCCGAGATGTGAGTAGATCGTGAAGGCCACATCGGCGGGAGCAACCGGATTATTGGTCGCGTAAGCTCCGTGCTTGTCGGTCGAGCCGATCACTTGGCCGACTCGCACGCCGCCGCCGGCGAACAGCAGTGACGCGGCGGGAGCCCAGTGATCGCGGCCGTTGTCTTTGTTGATCTTCGGAGTCCTCCCGAACTCACCCATGCAGACGATCAGCGTTTCGTCCAACAGGCCGCGCGAAGTTGTGTCCTCGACCAACGCCGAAAAGCCGCGATCGAACTCCGGCAGTTTCTTTTCGAGTCCTTCCCAAATCTTCGCGTGATGATCCCAGCCGCCGAAGTTGACGGTGACGAATCGCACGCCCGACTCGATTAGCCGCCGAGCTAACAGGCAGCTTTGTCCGAACGTGTTGCGGCCATAACGATCGCGCAGCTTTTCGTCTTCCTTCTCGACCGCGAACGCCTGCCGCGCGGTGGGTGACAAAATCATCTCGGCGGCGCGCTGATGAAACTCGTCGTAGGTCGCGATCTGATCGTTTCCTTGCACACGCTTCGCCAAGCCATCGACCGATTGCAACAGCGACTGACGGCGATTCGCGCGAGCGTCGCTCAACGGCTCGCCGGGGGAGATGTCACGGACGCGATAATCTTTCTCGTTGGGATCGCCCGCCTTGAACGATTCGTACCGCCCGCCGAGAAACGCACTCTTGCCGAGTTCCCAGGTGAACGACGGATTGCGCGGCACTGCCACATACGGCGGAACGCTCGCACCGAATCCTAGCTCGTGAGCCGCAACCGCACCGATCGCCGGCCAGTCGCCGAACGCCGAGCCAAATCGACCGGACATGACCCAATTCGTCGCCGTCTCATGATGGTCGTTGTTGTGCGCCCCCGACCGAACCAAGCAGACCTTGTTCATCGTTTGCGACATCAGCGGCAACAACTCGCCGACCGCAACCCCCGAAAGGTTCGACGCGATCGGGCTGTACTTGCCCCGAATTTCCTCAGGAGCCTCCGGTTTCAAATCAAATGAGTCGTGATGCGAAAGTCCTCCTCCCAAATAGACGAGCACCGTCGACTTGAGCCGCTTCGGCTTCGCGGCCTGCTCCGCACGCAACAACTGCGGCAACGAAAGACCGACAGCACTGAGCGAGCCGACTTGCAGACATTCGCGGCGAGAGAATCGGAGATTGAGCATCGTGTGACCCAAATAGATCTGAAAAGAATCGGATGGCGAGTTACGCGGAAGGCAAGTCGGCAGCGGCCTGAATTTCAATTGTTTGACGGCGAGCACTATAGGTCAGGTCAAAGAATTCGAAGAAACCCTTCGTACCAAGAAAGGCATACGACATTTCGTGCTCGGTAAACCCAACGGATGTTTTCCAACGCAGGACTTCACCCGAGCGACGCAATTCTAATTCGACAAAGCAAAGGCGGTACGTTCCAGTGCCTCCCAACGGTGTGTTGACTGCAATCTCAGGAAGGTTTGTCAGATCAATCCGCAGCCGATCCGCGACGAACTTGGGGAAAATGCTGACGTCAGCCCCGGTGTCGATCAAGGCGTCTGTCAGCGTCGTTCGCCCCGAAGAATGCACATGAAGCGCCACCAAAGGACGATGAATTTTCTGGCGGGCGATTGTTGGGAATCGCATTGTCAAAAGCCTCCCACGATGATCGAGTCGGGAGGCAGGACGTGGCGAAAATAGATGAGGTGTCCGGCGTCGAACGCTTTGTCGGTCGGAGCCACCAACTTATTCGGGTCAACATCGTGGGCGATGACTTGGTGAGTCGCACAGTCCCATGCGATCCATTCCCCTTCGTATTGCTGCTCAATTTCCGCAGGGATGTCTTCCGGCAACGGCTCGGTGTTGATTGACATGTTCTGTCTCCAGATTTGGTTCGGAACCTTTCATAACCAATTCGCTCAGTGATTGAACGCGAACTCTTTGGAATTGAGCAAGGCCCAAAAGAGGTCGCGGTATTTTTCCTCGCGAGTCCCTTCGCCGGAGAGCAGCTTTGCCACCGATTCTGTTTCGGCGGGAGTCGGCTTGCGGCTGAAGCAGGTGAGGAACAAGGTTTCGATCGCGGCGGAATCGTCGGCGGTCGTTTTCAATAACTCGGTCAAACGACCGTCGCCGGCGGCGATCTTTTGCAGGATCGCATCGCCATTTTGCATTTGCAGAAGTTGCGGCAGCGTGATCTCTCCTTGTCGTTCGCACGCGCAGGCGGTGACTCGATCGGAGCGGCCGAACGTCGCGAGGAAATACGAACCGATGCTGGGGTCCGGCAGTTGGATCGCTCGCAGGCCGAGCGGATATCCGGCGAATGATTCCGGGACGGCGGTCGTTTGACTGACCGCATCGAGCAGCACTTCGGCGGGCAATCGGCGAGCGATGTAGTGCGAATAGAACCGCGTGTCGGTCGCGTTGCTTGCCGTCGTCGCTGACGTCAGTTGATACGTGTGCGAATTCAGAATCCGCCGCATGACATGACGCAAATCGAAACCGCTTTGAACAAGCTCGCGTTGCAGCGACTTGAAGAGCGCGGGGTTCGACGGCGGATTCGTCGCGCGCAAATCGTCAACCGGTTCGACCAAGCCGACGCCGAGGAAATGTTTCCAGAGCCGATTGATGATCGCTCCGGAAAAGAACTCGTTGTTCGGATTCGTCATCCAGTGGGCGAGCACCGCTCGCGGGTTCGTACCGGGAGCAATCTCGACCGGCGACCGATCCAGCGGTCGTGGGGCAAGGAACTGGCCGGTGCGCGGCTGCCCGACTCCGACTTGCCGAGCGGCTTGCTCGGTCAATCGTTTCTCAATGTCTTCGAGGCGGCGAGTCAGCTCATCTTGCTTCTTCTTCAATTCGGCGAGCTTTGTTTCGTCAGTCGTTCCGGGAAGCGACGCTTCGATCGTTTGCCGCTCGCGAGTGACGTTCTCTCGGTCCCGGAGAAAATTCAGTCCCTCGCCGGTCGTTGTGAACAATCGAGTCGCCGCTTGCTCGGGCGGCTTGCGGTCGAAACGCATGCGGCTGAAGAACGCGGCGAAGTGGTAGTAGTCATCCTGCGTGTATTTTTCCAAAGGGTGATTGTGGCACTGAGCACACCCGATGCGCGTGCCGAGAAATGCTTGAGCGACCGACGCGACCACCTCCGACCGATCGGCGTCGCCGTTCTCGCCGACCGTGACGATGAAGTAACCGATCGCCGGTTTGTCATCGGTTGAACCTTCCACCGTGAGCAGCTCTTGGCAAAGCTGATCCCACGGGCGATTCGCGGCGATCTGCGATCGCAACCAAGCGTGAAACTGCCGCACTCCTTTTGATCCGCGGACGTCGTGATCGCGCTCTTTCCGATTTTGAAACAGGTCGGCGAACTGCAACGTCCAGAAGTCGACGAACTCCGGCCGCTGCAACAACGCGTCGATCAGCTTCGCTCGTTTGTCCGCGGACGTGTCGGCCGAGAAGGCTCGCACTTCGTCGGCGGTCGGCAGCGTGCCGATCGTGTCGAGGAACACACGCCGCAAGAACTCATCGTCGGTCGACGGTGCAGAGGGCTCGATGCGAAGCGCGGCGAGCTTCGCAAAGACGTGCGTGTCGATGTCGTTGGCCGTAGCCGAAGTCGCAAGACTTCGGGGCTGAACTCTTGCGAGTTCAGCTACAGGAGCGGCGGGGTCGGGAGACCCGCGCCGAGCAGACCCGTCGCCGAACGGGATCGTGGCGATTGCGACCGCCACTTGGCCGTCGAAGCTGGCGACGATTGCGGTCTCGCCGGATCGGTGCGCGGTGATCACTCCCTTGCGATCAATCTCGGCGACGGCGGCGTCGTTTGACGTGAAGACGGTCAGCCAAGTGACGTCGCGCTGTTTGCCGTCCGTGTATTCCGCCGTGACGGTCAGCGGCTGCGTTTGATGGACACTCAGCAAATGCTCCGTCGGCGAGATCGTCAGCTTTGCGACGGTCGGTTCCTCTTTCACCGGTCCCGGAGCACGGGCCTTCAGCCAATCGGTGAGGACTTGTTGCTCGCGACTGTTCGCCGCGATCAGCCGCCCCCCCGCATGAGGCTTCGTCCCCAGCGGCTTTTGAATCAGCAAGCTGTCGATCGGATTCGCTTGATTGATGCGACGGCCAGAGAACTCGCGCGTGATCCAGAAGTGATCCCAGTCCGGCGCAAAGCCTCGCAGCGACAGCCGAAAGCCGTTTTGCCCGGCGAGCTTTCCATGACACGATCCTTGATTGCAACCCAGCTTCGTCAGCAGCGGCTGCACATCGCGAGCGAACGACGGCGGCGCAACGATTTCACCGGCATTCGCGCGATCGGATGCAGCAATTGTGAGCAGCAGCAAGACAACGGTCAGCCCAGAAAAAAAAAGTCGATTCATCGAATCAGGTCCGGTGGGATTTGGAAAAGTGCGCGTCGTTCAGCTTGCAGCTTGGCACAGCAGTTTGAAAGTAGTGGCTCACCCAAAAAATGTTTTCACAGTCTCATTTGAATGTCTCCGTGTCTTCCGTGCTGTCCGTGTCCCATTTCTAAAAGCGGCCAAGTATTTTGGACACGGATTGCACGGAAGACACGGAACAACGAATGGCATCTCCGAAAACTTCACTCACACGGTATTGATCACATTCAAACGGCGTCACAGGAGAGGGAGAAGGTCGTTGTCGGAAGGGTCACGATCTTACGGGGCCGCGTTGCTGCTGTCAGGCGGGAGAACTAGAAACACTGAGCCCACACGGATATGAAGAGCACACGGATGAAGACATTGCGGCTCGAAACGGACGCGCGGTCTGCGGATTAACTTTCGGGAGACATGTTGATGAATCGACAATTCACAATCGCTGATCGCGAACCTGCTCATCGCCAACTCGTTTCCGAAATCACTCGCCGCGCGTTTTTGGGGCGCTATGCCGGCGGGATCGGCAGTTTGGCTCTCGCTTCGATGTTGTCGCGAGGGCAAACGCTCCGTGCCGACACGGCGATTCCGCCGATGCAGCGTCCGACAGCGAAGGCGGTCATTTGCTTATTTCAACATGGTGGTCCTAGTCAAATGGACCTATTTGATCCAAAACCGGCGCTGCAAAAGTTTCATGGCAAGCCCTATCCGGGGGGCGAACTCGAAGTCCACTTCGACAAGCAGAGGGGGAACGTGCTCGGCTCGCCGTACTTGTTTCGCAACTGCGGCGAGTGCGGCATGACGCTGTCGGAACTGCTGCCTCACACCGGCCGTATGGCCGACGACATCACGCTGATTCGCTCGATGAGCACCGAGTCGGTCGATCACGAATCGGCGTTGCGGTTGATCCACAGCGGCAAGTTCATGTCCGGATTGCCGACGATCGGCGCGTGGACCGTTTATGGACTCGGTGCCGAGAACGAAAACCTTCCGGCCTATGTCGTGCTGGCTGATCCTGGCGGATTGCCGGTCGACGGCGAAAAAAACTGGTCGAGCGGTTGGTTGCCCGCGGTCTATCAAGGGACGGTCTTTCGTTCGGGACCGTCGCCTGTTCTGAATCTGCAAACGCCGAACGGCGTCTCGCCCGCCGCGCGGCAAAATCAATTGCGGTTTGTCGACGCCATCAACAAGCAACATCTCAAACGGCATCCGGAGAACGGTGAACTCGCCGCGCGCATCGCCAACTTTGAAACCGCCGCGCGGATGCAAATGGCGGTGCCCGATGTGCTCGATCTGTCCCAAGAGACCGAAGCGACGAAGAAGGCTTACGGACTCGACAATCCGGCGACGCAGGAATACGGCACGCGCTGTTTGACCGCGCGGCGATTGATTGAACGGGGCGTGCGTTACGTGCAGATTTTCATGGCCGGACAACCGTGGGACACGCACAGCAAGAACGCCGAAAGCTTGAAGGGCTTGTGCGCCCGCACCGATCAACCGAGCGCCGCGCTGGTCCAAGACCTTAAGCAGCGCGGACTGCTCGACGAGACGATCGTGCTGTGGACCGGCGAGTTCGGTCGGCAGCCGGTCTCTCAAGGGGCCGACGGTCGCGATCACAATCGGCGAGCGTTCTCGTTATGGCTTGCCGGCGGCGGTTTCCGAGCGGGTCACGTTCACGGTGCGACCGACGATTTCTCGTATCAGTCAGTTGAGCAAGTCGTCAACGTGCATGACCTGCACGCCACGCTGTTGCACTCGCTCGGAATTGAGCACGACTCGCTGACGTTCCCCTACGACGGCCGCGACGCCAGCTTGACCGACGCCGAAGTGACACACGCGCGGGTCGTCCGCGAATTGCTGGCGTGATGTTTCGCGAGCCACTCACTAGCACGACGCGCAAGCGAGTGGCTCAGACTCAAACCACTCGCTTGCGCGTCGTGCTAAGGTTGGAGTCGCAGCCGCAACAAATCCAACGCCGACTTCGCCGCTCGGTTGCGAGCGAAGGAGACGTCCGCAACCGGGATGTGTTCTTGAACCTCGGTGCCCGACGCATCGGCGAGCGCGAGGTACAAGCGCGGGATTTCATCGACGTCGCCGGACGTTCGCAGCGAACCGGCAATTGACAACGCGAAGTCAGTTCCGAATTGAAGCCGTGTCGATTCCGCCAGCGAGCGCGCCCGCGCGGCGTAATCCTCGTGCGTTTCCTCGTGGGGCACGATGATGCCGCCGACAAAGCATTGTTCGCTCTGCGCGGCGGCGGTCAGCCAGCATGACAAAACTCCGCCGGTCACTTCGTCGGCGATCGAGACGGTCTTGCCGCAACGATTCAATTCGCGAACGACAACGTCTTCGAGTTGTTCGTCTTCTTCGCCGAAGACCAACCTCCCCAATCGTTCGCGAATCAGTTGTTTGTCCTTCGCAATCTTCATATCGCACTCCGACTCGGTCGCGCCGTGCGCTTCGATGCGGAGCGTGATCGTTCCCTCGTGAACCGTGATGCCGACTTCCGGGTCTCGGCCACGAGCGGTCACGTCGCCGAGTTGCTCTTCGCACGCCGACTCGCCAACGCCGTAGCAGTTGACTCGCGCACGGCGGATGACTTTGTCAGAGCGCGGCAATCGCGGCAGAACTCGGTCGCGGAACATCGGCTTCATCTCGCTCGGAACGCCGGGCATCGCGGCAATGCGACAGATCGAGCCGTCTGCACGAGGCAACTCGAACCAGATTCCCGGAGCGGTCCCATGTGGGTTTTCAATCGGCTTGCTCCCGGCGGGGAACATCGCTTGAATCGTATTCCGTTCGGGCATGATCCGTTTGCGTTTCGCGAATATGTCGCGGACGTGCTGCAAGCTCGGTTCGTGCAGCACCAGTTCGACACCCGCCAAGTCCGCGAGCAGTTGCCGTGTCAGATCATCCAGTGTCGGTCCGAGTCCGCCGCTGATGAGCACGATGTCCGACCGCCGCACTGCCGCTCGCAGAGTTTCCAACATGACCGGCATGTCGTCGGCCACAGTCGTGTGCAGCAGCACGGGGATGCCGACGGCGGCCAGTTCGATGCTCAGCCACTGACTGTTCGTGTCCAGTTTGGCCCCGGTTGTCAGTTCGGTTCCGATGGCGATGATTTCGGCATGCATGATGTTTGTGAACCTTTCCATCATACGTAGCCGTCATCGTTCCGCGTGACGAGCCGGTTGCTTCACGAAACGTTGGCAAGCGTTCGGCTCGTCACGCGGAGCGATGACGGCTACGTATCTGCGGCTTCGCCGCGTTCCTATTTCTCGGACAAAACTTTCCGATAGACCTCGACCGTTTCCCGCACCATGCGGTCCACGCCAAAATCGCGTTGCACCATTTGCCGCGCGTTGTCGGCGATGAGTCGGGCTCGGAACGGATCACGCAGCAATTCCAAAATGCGTTGCGCGAGCCGTCCGCTATTCGACGGTGGAACGACCAACCCCGTTTCGTTGTCCTTCACGACGGAATAAACACCGTCTACTCCCGTCGCGATGACCGGCCGGCCGAGGGCCATCGCTTCGAGCATGATCGTGCCGAGTCCCTGCCGCAGCGACGGTAGACAAAAAACATCCATCGCCGACAACGACGTCGTGAGATCGAGCACGTTGGGGACAAACGTGACATGTTCGGCGATTCCCAACTCACGAGACAGCCGCCGCAGGTTTCCTTCTTCGGGACCGGCACCGGCAATGACGAATTCGGCGGCCACTTGAGCGGCTAAAACTTTTTGAGCCGCTCCCAAGAAGTACGGCAGACCTTTGCTCGCTTCGAGCGGTCCTGCGGTGCCGACAACTGGCGTATGACCGGGATCGAGCACGGTGATCAACGGCTGTTCTTCCACCTCAACGCCGCTGGGAATAACGGTCATGAGATCGGACGAGACTCGTGTTCGCTCCAGCAAGTCCGCGCGAACTGAGTCGCTCACCGCGATGATGCGGCGACCCCAAGTCGCTTGAAACGGCCAACGTTCGCGCGGCTGCAAGAAGTCATGCACCGTCACCACAAACGGACAACCCAACCGTCTCGCCAACCATGTCCCCAGCGGCAGCAAACGCCGTGACTGAATGTGGATCAGCGTGGGAGGATCTTCCAGCACATCTTTTCGCAGCCAGTGCCGAATGACATAGCCCCACAACGGCGTCAGCAAATGCGGATACTCCAAGATCGGCAGGTCCGCACGCTTGTCCGATTCGACCATGCGAGCACACGGACAAACGACCTTCGCGCGGAAGTCATGCTTCGACAAATGCTCGGCCAATCGCAGCGTGTAGGCACTCGTCCCGCGTAACGCGAAACTGCCAGCCAACAAAAGCACGAGAGGATGAGACATGAACCGAGTGAACTCGCTGGCTGCGTATTTTCGTCACCCGGTTTGAAAAACCGAGCGATGGAGTTGTTCTTCCTGCCCACTTGCTCGGAACCACTCGCTGGCGCGTCGTGCTAAATCATCAACAATCTCATTCAGTTCCGCGCGAGGAATAACTCCGCTTGCCGCGGCCCATCGTGGGGCGGGTCAGGATCAAATTCATCACAAACGCCTGCTTCATCGTTGACGGATCACGCACGATTTCCGCGACGGCACTCGCGGTGATACTCGGTCGAACCTCTTTGATCACCGCCGCCGTGCTGGAGCGTTGTTCGTTGGTGGAGAACTTACCTAAGTCTTTCTCCACTTTTTCTGCGACGCCGTGACCGAGGTATTCGTCTGCCTGCTTACCAACTCGCTCCTGCATTTGCTCGGCCAAATGCTCGCGCAGCCCCGCACCGAGATTTGAAGAGCCCGGACCTTTGCGCTGTGAGATTCGTCCTCCCGGCCGCGGACCTTGTGCGGACGATTCACTCTCTTCCGCTCGCAGGGCGGAATGCTGAGCGGCCGAGGTTTTTGTTTGAGCGGCAGCAGGATTTTTTGGCCGTTGCTGGCGACGAGGCTGCGGCTTGACGTCAAGGTCGTCGTCGATCACCTCTAGCTCGTCCTCATTCTTGTTTCCCTTCACGTTCTTGAGAAACCGATTGATCTCCGCCTGCAAATCTTTCTGCGGTCGCCGTCCGCCGCCTGCTTGCGGATTCGCACGTCCGCCACCCGGAGCGTTTTGCTGACCGTTGATGATGCTGAAGACCCAACTCAGAAACGCGATGATCACAAACAACAACGAAATCACTTCGCGCGGACCAATCGCCAGCACGCTGGGTATCGCTAGGTTGGACATCACGATGCTCATGAGGTTTTTTTCTACGGTTGCTGAAGGAATTGATCGCGATAACCAACGACCAATTTCCCCATTGTCATTTCCCAATCGGGCTCATTTCTGCCCCGGCGATCGAATCGCGCATCTTCGTATCAGCTTGAATGTTTTTCAGCTCGAAGTAATCGGTCAGTCCAATCTTTCCGGTCGCCAAGGCTTGAGCGATCGCCATCGGCACTTCGGCTTCGGCCATCACGACCTTTGCGCGGTTCTCTTGAATCAGCGCCACCATTTCTTGCTCGAACGCCAGCGCCGCCGCACGTTGCTCTTCGGCCTTTGCCTGAGCGACTCGCACCTGAGCTTCGGCCTGATCTGCCTGCAAACGGGCTCCGATGTTTTCGCCCACGTCCACGTCCGCGATGTCGATCGACACGATCTCAAACGCCGTCTGTGCTTCGAGCCCCTCGCCGAGAACCGTTTTCGAGATGTTGTCCGGATTCGCCAAGACCTCTTTATACGACTTCGTCGAACCGATCGCCTGCACGATCCCCTGACCGACGCGCGCGATGACCGTTTCTTCCGTCGCACCGCCGACCAACTGCTTGATGTTGGTTCGCACGGTGACGCGCGCCCGAACCTTCAACTGAATGCCATCCTTCGCCACCGCGTCGAGCGTTGTCCCGCGCTTCGGGTCCGGGCAGTCGATCACTTTGGGATACACGCTGGTCCGAATCGCGTCGAGCAGATCGCGCCCGGCCAAATCGATCGCCGCCGCAGTTTGCCAATCCAGATCAGTCAATCCCGCACGCTGAGCGGCAATCAACGCGCGAATCACGTTGGGCAGATTTCCGCCGGCGAGATAGTGAGCCTCCATCGCTTTAGTCGAAATCGGATAGATGCGCGTCAGGCCGGCTTGCACCGCCATAATTTTGCTACGCACGATGATCGTCGGGCTGACTTTCTTCAGCGACATCATGACGAGGCTCGGCAGCGAGATGCCCGCCCGCGTCGTCAAGCACTGAATCCACAGCCCGAAGTAACGGAAGAAAACTCCCAAGAAAATCAACGCGAGAAAAGCGATGAACAAGAACACGCCCAACAAGACCATTTTGTCGTTGTCAGCGGCCAGCACTACGAGTTGGTTCAACATGATCTCTTTCAGAAGGAAATGAACGCGAGCAACTGGACCTTCAGAACCAAACGGTCGCGAGCGGTTTAGCTCTGCGACAAATCATCGTCAAGCGGCGTCCGTACGTGATCAGTACTCTCGGCAGCGATCGGTGTTGCTTCTACTGCCTGACTTTCTCGCAGTTGCCGAACCAACAACCGGTTCCCTTTCAAAGACAACACCTTCACCGGAGCGTCTGACGGAATCAGCATCCCTTCGCTTTCCGCGTGCAGACGTTCGCCTTCAACCACCACCATGCCACCAGGAGCCAATCGGGTCAGCGATGTACCGGACTTGCCAATCAGCCTCTTCAACCGCTCGGTCTCAGCCACATAAGGCTCCAACTCTGCCGCAGTCGGTGGGGCCATCAGCCGCTTGCCGTATGCGGTGCGTGGAAAAATGTGGAAGGCACCGCTCAAGACGGTTGGAAACAGAACCAACAGCGCGAGGATGTAAGTCAGGAACAGCGTCATCTGATCTGTTTTGACCCACGCTTGCCACGCGGCCCAAACGGAAACCACAAACGTGACTGCCGCCACGGTCATGATGATGCCGCCCGACGGAATAAAAACTTCCGCCGCCAAGAGCGCCAGACCAAGAGCCAACGTAATGACTGCAATTGTCGCGTAACTGTCCATAAATCGTATTTGACGTTGTCAGGTCGAAAGGTTTCGTCTTGAACGCGGACCAGTGTACCGGTCCCCGCCAGTAACCCGAAGCGTGAGCGATGACGAGCGATTCACAAGACGTCACGCCCTCAAGTCTGGCAAGTTCAACGTCGGCTGATACTCCTTGACGAGCAAGCATTGATGAGCCAGCAGCTCCGGAGTGTTCGGTTTCGATGTGGCGAACCTAAGCATCAGGTCTTTTTCGCCAGTCGTGCGGTTCCAAATATCTAACACGTCGAAGCGGAACTGATCACTCAATCGTTTGCGAAGATCGAGCGTGCTCCCCGCATAAAAGTTTTGCTTCTTCGACTTGTTGCTCACCAAGTACAGCCCCGCTTCCGCCGGGATGTCGTTCCAGTCGATCTCTGGAAGCAGTTTCGGCTTGCTGAAGCTCGTCGGTGTCTCGCCCCGAAAGCGTTCCGCGCGCGCACGTGCGAACTTCGCTTCCTTCCGCAGCTTCAACGCGGCCCAACGATATTGCAGCGACGTGAAACCCGGCGCGAACTGTCGAGCGAGTTGATCGAACTGAGTCGCCTGTTCGGGATCGCACAAGATTGCATCAAGGCTGTGAGCACCGCTCGACAACATCGACGCGAGTGCGATCTCGCTCGCGAACAAGAATGGTTCGCTGTCGATCCAACTGAGTTCGGTGCGCTTCGACGTTGGTACTCCTTGCAGCTTCCCCGCCTTGCGATAGTTGAACAGCCGCCAGTTCCAGAGCTTCGCATCACCGTCGAGTTCCAGCTCTTCGCACTCCGCAATGAAGCGGCGATTCAAGACCGGATCGGCGATGAGGCGATCGAGCGAGTACCCGTCGTTCGCTTTTCCAAAGGCTTCGACCAAGCCGCTCTCGAAGTCGATCTTGGAAGTTTGCTCGGTTGGCTCAACTTCGTAACCCGAAGCGTCAGCGAGAGCGGATGCCTCAAGTGGCACTGTTGCCTCAGATGCCGCTGCGACTTCCGGCGGGACCGTATTCTGAGCATCTTTGCGCGGCCGCCCTCGCTGACGCTTCGGGTTAGTTTGCGGGACGATGGCTTTGACTTGCTTCGCGCGTTTCCCCGCTTCCGGAGTTGCCGGCGCGCTGACCAACGGTTCGGGCGCGCCTTCCAGCAAATCGCCGACGCAACAATTCGCGAGCCGGTTCCCGCCACGTTGCACATACTCCGGCGAAAGTTCATAGCCGAGGAATTGCCGTCCGAGTTTCTTCGCAACGGTCAGCGTCGTCGCGCTCCCGGCAAACGGATCAAGCACAATCTCACCGGGTGCGGAGCAGAGCCGCTCGATGCGACCGAGCAATTGTTCTGGCATCTGGCAGCCGTGAAAGCCTTCTCGCTCTTTGAACGTTCCGGCGACGCGCGGGAAGTACCACGTGTCTTCGTTCGGTGTCAGGCAGTCGGCAAGATCCTGCGGACGCAGAATCCACGTGTCGTCGGCCAACCGGCCTTTCGGGTTCGCTCGATTGTCGTTGTAGACCAGTTGCCGCGCGGATGGGATACGATTCTCCGGCTCGTCAGAGCGGAACGTGAATTTCTCAGCGTCCTTCACGAAGTAAAACAAGTGCGCGTGCGAGCGGCTGAATTTGTATTTGCAGTTCACGCCGAACGTGTAATACCAAATCACCCAACTGCGTGTATGAAAGCCGATCTCTTGGCTGAGCAGTTTGAGTTCAGCGGCGTACTCGTCGCCGATTGCCAGCCAAAATGTTCCCGTTGGTTTGAGCACTCGATGCACGGCAGAAATCCATGCGCGCGACCAATCGAGATAATGCTGATGCTCTTTGACGTCGTCGTAGACGTCGTATTCATAACCAATGTTGAACGGCGGATCGGCAAACGCGAGGTCGATCGAACCCTCCGGCAACTTATTCAAACCAGCGACGCAATCGCCCTGATGAATCCGATTCAAAACCGCTGAAGAAACTGCTGACATTGAGTGACAATCCACGAGTTGTATTTTCAAGAAAATTCATCCGCAGCCCGGCTTTGCCATCCGCAGGAAATCCAACATCCGATAACTGCCTGCGGATGAATTGAGCGGGGCGAATTCTATTGGCGACTGCCGCCGCTTCAACGCGGTGGCTGAAATCGTTCCAGCGCGAAATCGTGCAGGCCCAATTGAGTTTTGAGTTGCTCGTAACGCTCGCGCGACGCGGGCTTCGATGAACTCTCGGATCGGATCGCTCGCAGCAACAGGTTCTTCGGTGTGTGTTCGAGGTCGATGAACTCGATGACCTGAGTCCGATAGCCGACTGTTTCGAGAAACTCCGCACGCAGAGCGTCGGTCGCCAGCGCGGCGAAACGTTCGCGAAGAATGCCGTGTCGCAGCAGGCCCGGAAGTTGTTCGGTCGGCATCAAATTGGCGACCTCATGCTGACAGCACGGGACCGCGAGAATGACCTTCGCTTGCCAACTAATCGCTTGAGCGATCGCCGCATCAGTCGCGGTGTCGCAGGCGTGCAACGAGACGCTGAGATCAACGTGACCGTTCGGCGTGTATCCCGCAATGTCGCCGACTTCAAAACGCAGACCTTTGCAATCCAGCTTGTCGGCAATGCGCTGGCAGTCGTTGACGACATCGGCCTTCAAATCCAGCCCGATCACTTCAACTGCACGGCTCCGCAGTTCGGTCAGCAGGTAATGCAACGCGAACGTGAGATAACTCTTGCCGCAGCCGAAGTCGATCACTCGCAACGGCCCGCTGATCGGCAATTCGGGAAGAATCTCATCGACGAATTCCAGAAAGCGATTCACCTGCCGGAACTTCGCCTGCTTGGCCGCTTTGACCTGACCGGCGGGAGTCATGACTCCGATCTCGGTCAGAAACGGACAAGGTCGCCCTTCGGGAATGAGATATTTTTTGCGGCGATCATGTTCAACGATCGGAGCGGACTTCGACGGTCGCCGACGACTGAGCTGTCCCTCACCATCGTGACGAATGCGCGCGGAAAAATCCGCCTCGTCGGTGAAGAGGTCTCCTTGAAAGAAGCGCGAGCCAAGTTCTTCGGTCACTCGCGCAACAACTTTTTCCGCCGCCAAGTTTTGATGGAACTCTTGATTGCCACGTCGTTCCGCCAACTGATAGCGGCGTTCTCCAGCCAGCTCGATCGGTCGGAATGAAAGCTTCGATGTCGCTTCGGACAAGTCTTCCCCCGCCTTGCGATGTGGTTGGCTGAGCGTGACGCCCCAACAGACATCACGCGACAACGCGTCACGCAACAATTCGAGAAACTCAGTCAGGGGGTGAGTGGATTCAGCAGACACGCAGTATTCTCCAGCCATTGTTGAAGCCGCAGGCCGCCGTTGCGCGCTCGCGGTGAAAATCGTTCCGGCAGCCAGCGAGCGTCCGTTCGCAGGAACTCCCAACGTCGTCGCTGCCGACGCCAAGTAACAATCGACGCGCGGGCCACGAACAACACGCCGGGATCGCTCATCAATAAGTCCGCCAACGCGAACCGATCATGGCCGTCAATGTTGAGCGACCGCGATTGTCCGACGACGAAACCTCCGTCACTTCGCATGAGCCAAGCGTGGAGCCTTCGGACGGGCATCGCAAGGGCTGCGATCACTCGCGATATCAACGAGGCTGGCGGCTGCGGCTCGACATCAAACGAAAATACGACCGACCGATGCGGCACAAACAGCATCCCGTTCGTCGTCAGATGCAACAGGCCGCGTCTTGGCAACGTCGCGCGAACGACGTCCCATTCACCAAGGCAGTCGAGCCAATCGCCCACACCATTGGCGATATCCTCACGCATCAAGTCCGGCAAATACTGATCGAGCCGACCATTGCAAATCGGACACGACGCGTCGCGCGGTTCCCGCCATTGCAGACAATCGGGGCAGAGCAACAAGATCATCGAATAATCTCCGCACCGACCAACTTGCGATCCCCTGAGTGATGCAGTCTATTGCCGCCGCACACACAGTAACCCGCAGCGTCAGCAAGGGCGAACGCTCCACATCGCTCCGAAATGTGAGTGCCGTGAAGCATTCGCCCTCGCTGACGCTGCGGGTTACTTTTACGAACGTAAATCACCCGACTCATGCCAGATCATCCGCCAACAATCATCGTCGTCCATCGCCGCGAGAACCGAAAGAAGTGCTCGGTCGAGCCGCTGCGCGAACGAGCGGGATTCACTTTTTGGACGTATCCCGATGATGGCCCAGAATCGCTCGACGGTTACGTCCGGCTGGGAATCGGCGGCCCGCTCTTGAGCGCAGCCGATTCCTCAAGCGGCCTGTTGGTCATCGACGCCACTTGGCGACTCGCCGAACGGATGGAAAAGAAATACGCCCACATTCCCGTTCGCAGTCTGCCGAGTTGGCAAACCGCCTACCCGCGCGTGTCGAAAGTTTTCGACGACCCTTTCGCCGGACTGGCCACGATTGAAGCGATCTACGCCGCGTATCGCGCGCTCGGTCACAGCACTGACGGGCTGTTGGATCAATACCACTGGTGCGACGAGTTCTTGGCGATCAATGCGACAATGGCAGGCGACACGCCAACGTAGAACGGTTTTCCAAACCGCTCTCTTTCAGCCGCACAGTTTGAAAACCGTGCTACCCCGCGTCATCTACTTCCGCGCGTTGATCGTCGCCAACGAAGCCTGTACCTGCACCGAAGCGTCGCGAGCCTTCGTAATGTTCTCGCGGAAAATCTCCGCGTGCGGCAAACCTTCGAGCCGCATCACGACGTCCCCTTTGGCGTTCAAGATCAACAGATCGGACGCATGATAAAACTCCTGGCCCGACTGCTGGGCCACCTGCATCGAACTGATGTCTGCCAGCTCAACGCGCTGCATCATTCGCCCGCCGAGTCCCGACCAGCGTTGCACGGATTTATTCGTGATGGTGAACCGCTCGCCGATGACCTTCTGAGCGAAATACAGCGCCACCGCCGGGCCTGCGAGGGGCAGACCGAAGAGCAAGTTGGACACCTTCAAACCGAAGATTCGCACCGGGATCATCTCTAAGACTTGTCCCAGAATTTTCCCCAGACCCATCGCGGCAATCGAAGGCCACTTGGTCATGAGTTGTGTTTCAGCACCGGCAGAGACTCCGGCAATGGCTTGAGACTTCAGATTCAACATGGCATCACGTATTCGGTTCAAACACCGCAGGATCGCGGGACTTCAAAAGAAACCGGCTGCTCAAGTCGGCAGCCGCACAGGGGCGGGAAGCCTAATGGCCGATCCCACTGAATTCCAGCGATGACCCGAGCGTTGTGACGATCACCGCGTGCGACTATACCCCGCGCGGCAGATCCGCGATCCAGAGGAGCCAGAGGACGTAAGCCCCGGGCCTGTGGCTATTAAGGCGACAAAAATAAGTGCCATTGGGCGAAATCCGGTTCACCTGAGAAATCTTATTTCCTGGAATCACTTGCTCGTGACCAACTTGGCAATCGACCAACAAACAACGCGGAAAAAGAATCGCGTCGCCATCGGCGTGATTGCCGCGTTGTTATTGAGTCAGTTTGTTGCCGGAGTTCTGGCCGCGTCGCGACTGACGGTCACTCACGATGAGTACTGGCACATTCCGGTCGGGCTGCTGAATTGGAAGACCGGGCGTTTCGATCTTGAGCCGCTGAACCCGCCGCTGTTACGGATGTGGGCCGCTTGGCCGCTGTTGTTCACAACCGCTGAGTCACCGCGCACGGAGCCGACATCGGACCTCGGTCGGTTCGGTGATGAGTTTCTCGCCGCCAATCCAGCGAACTTTGATCGGTACGTTTTCATCGCACGAATCCCGATTGTGCTGCTAACGGTTGCTGCGGGCGCGCTGTTGGCTCGTTGGGCGTGGGAGTGGTACGGCCCGTGGGGCGCGTGCTTGGTCGCATGGCTTTGGTCACGCGACCCGAACGTGACTGCTCACGGATCGCTCGTCACAACGGACGCTGGCGGAGCGGCATTTTGGATTGCTGCGATGTACGTCGGCTGGCGATTTGCGAAACAGCCGACGCTCACGCGCGCGATGACCGTTGGCGTTGTGCTCGGACTTGCGCAAGCAGCGAAGTTCACCTGCGTGTTGTTGCTGCCTTGTCTCGTGGCCGTCTGGTTTTTCGAGCGTTGGCGAAATCAGGATGTGCTGTCGATTGATCGCAAGGCAGTGGCCAAACACTGGTGCGTGCTGTTGCTGACGGCCGCGTTGAGCTTGAACGCTGCGTATCTGTTTCGCGGCACAGGAGCCTCGCTAAAGAGCTTTGAATTCGTGAGCCAGTCCGCTCGAACTTGGCAACGACGATTCGGGCCGTTGGCTTCATTGCCCATGCCGTTGCCGCGTGATTTCGTCATCGGCGTCGACCGTCAAAAGGCAATCATGGAGGCGGACCATCCCGTCTTCTTGAACATGGAATGGCGGACGTCGAAGTTTCCGAGTTACTACTTGATGACGCTGGTCTACAAGCTGCCGCATTCGACGCAGGTGTTGTTGCTGTGGGCACTCGTTGGAATGGTCTTGTTACGTCGTCGCCACACTCGCCCGACGCGCGAGCGAGGGTTCACATCAACTGACTCATCAACGACGAACAACACAATCCCTCGCTGGCGCGTCGGGCGAGTGTGGCGACGGCAGCTGATGCTGTGGCTGCCAACGGTCATGTTGATCGGAATGGCGAGCACATCGGGGATGCAATTGGGCGTGCGTTACATCTTGCCCGCGCTGCCGCTGATGTTTTTGGGGATTGGCGAAATCGCCGTTGCTTGGGATTGGCCGCGATTCGGTCGGCAACAGATTGCGGTCGTCGCGTTGTTGCTGGTCTGCGACCCGTGGCGCGTGCATCCGGAGTATCTCGCGTACTTCAATGAGCTCGCTGGCGGAGTCGAAGGGGGTCGCGCGCACTTGCTCGATTCCAATTTGGACTGGGGCCAAGACCTGCATGAACTGAGTCATTTCTTGGACGAGCATCCGATTCCCTCGATGACGCTGGCTTACTTTGGCACCATGCCGCCGGAGGCATTGGGGGTTCATTACACACTGCCGCCAAGTGGTACTCCGCAACCGGGCTGGCACGCTGTCAGTGTAAACTTCGTGATGGGCCGCCCTCACGGTGCGAGAGACGGTCGCGGTGGAATGCGCCAACTCAACATCGGCGAGTTCGCCTACTTCAATGCCTTTGAGCCAAGGCATCGCTGCGGCGCGTCGTTGGAGATTTATCACATTACCGACGACGACGTGCGCCGTTGGTATGCCGCGAATGCGTCGCCAACTCGATGAGTTTGCGAAGCGATGGTCGCTCAGATATCTAGGTCATCCACCTGGCTCGCTTCGTCCATGATCAGGCGGTAGCGCTCGCTGGCGTCTTTGCCCAGGAGTTCGCTGAAAGTCTTATCGGCTTCGAGTTGGCTGGTGATGTCGACTCGCAGCAGGATGCGGGTCTTGGGGTCGAGCGTGGTTTCCTTGAGTTGCTGAGCGGTCATCTCGCCCAAGCCTTTGAAGCGGCTGATTTCGTAGTTTCGGTTCTTCGGCAGCGTGGCAATGATTTCCTCGCGGTGAGCGTCGTCGCGGGCATAGTGTGACTCGTTGCCGACGGCGATGCGGTACAGCGGCGGGAGACCGATGTAGAGGTTCTCGCTGCGGATCAACTGCGGCATGTGGCGGAAGAAGAACGCCAGCAGCAGCGTGCTGATGTGATAGCCATCGCTGTCGGCGTCCATCAGCAGAATGATGCGGCAATAGCGCAGCTTGTGAATGTCAAAGCCGTTGCCGATGCCGGTGCCGAGCGTTTCGACCAGATCGTGAATCTCTTGGTTACCCAAAATTTTGTTGGTGGCGAGCGACTCGGTGTTGAGCACTTTTCCTTTGAGCGGCAGGACCGCTTGCGTCTTGCTGTCTCGGCCCATCGCCGCAGTGCCACCGGCGGAAAGACCTTCGACGATGAATAGCTCGGACTCACCTGGCTTGTTGGATCGGCAGTCGAGCAATTTTCCGGGGAGGTTTGTCTTTCGTCCGCCGGGTGACTTGCGACGAACCTCGGTCGCGGCTTCGCGGCTCGCTTGTCGAGCACGCGCGGCGAGCACGATGCGACCGATGACGGAATCGGAGATCGAGGGGTTGTTGTTCAACCACGTCTCGACGCCGGGTCGCACGAGGCTTTCGACCGTCGGCTGCATCTCTGGGTTGTTGAGCTTGTCTTTCGTTTGGCCTTGGAACATCGGCTCCGACAGAAACACCGAGACGATGCCGACGAGTCCTTCGCGAATGTCTTCGGCGGTGAGCGTGATCCCCTTCATCTTGATGTCGTGCATCTCGATGTAGCTCTTCACCGCCTTGACGACGCCGCTACGGAAGCCAGCTTCGTGAGTACCGCCGGCGTGCGTCCGAATGCCGTTGACGTAGCTCATCACGCGCTCGTCGGTCGATTCGGTCCACAAGAACGTGATCTGGACTTTGTGCGTCCCCAGCTCCTTGTCGATCGTGAAAAGCTGCTCGTGGACCGCCTTGCGTTGGTCGTCTTTCACGACCTTTTGCAGATAGGCGACGATTCCTTCCGGGTGATGGTACTCGTGAGTTTCCTTCTTGATCTCGTCGTGAAAGACGATCCGCAGTCCGCCATGTACGAACGAGATGTCTTCCAGGTGCTGCTTGATGATGTCGCTGTTGAAGTGCGTGCTGCGAAAGATCTGGTCGTCGGGCTTGAAGAAGATGATCGTCCCGCGCCCGCGAAACGGCCGGACTTTCTCGACCGGACCTTGAGGCTTTCCGCGACGATACGTCTGCTGGTACTCGTGCCCGTCGCGATGGACGGTGGCGATCATTTCCTTCGACAGTGCGTTGACGACTGACGAGCCGACGCCGTGCAAGCCACCGGATCGCGCGTAATTCTTGTTCCCGAACTTGCCCCCTGCGTGCAGGATTGTCAGCACAACTTCGAGTGTTGAGGTCTTCGTCTTCGGGTGCTTCTCGACCGGGATACCGCGACCGTTGTCCTGCACCGTGATCGAGCAGCCGTCTTTGTGCAGCGTCACGTCGATGTGATCGCACTCGCCCGCGAGATGCTCATCGACCGCGTTATCGACGATCTCCCAAACGAGATGATGCAACCCGCGCGCATCGACCCCGCCGATGTACATCGCCGGCCGCCGCCGCACCGCTTCGAGACCTTCCAGAATCTCGATATCTTGCCCGGTGTATTCCGACTTCTGTTCCGCCATGAACCGCCTCGTTCCGTCACTGATCGTTCACAATCACACGCGATTGAGTTGCTGGATGTACCGCAACTCAATCGCCGACACTGAGGCGAAGAATTGCGAACTCTTCCGCAACCAGCAAGAGAGTCCCTCGGCAATCTCCCAATGCTTGGAAGTCGTTTCATTCGCATCGAGCGTAAAGCCATCTTGACGGTCGCGCGCGCGACTCATAGCATCCGACCCCCAGTCATCAGGTTTTTGAGGGGGCAAGTCTTCAAGATGCCGTCTGGCATCAAGCCCTTCCGCAAATGGTTCGAGACCGGTCGGACCTGTGCGATCACGGAAGTTGCTGACGATCACCTCCAGGTTTGAGAACGATCTAGTCACGGTTTCGACGCGTCTTTGGACAGCTTTCATTGAACGGCTCACGGGATGTGCAGCCCATGCTTTTGCGGCAAGTAGGCCCAACGCTGGTTGTTCACACTCCTGCCAAGCTCAATTTGTTTCTTGAGATTTTGGGGAAACGACCGGACGGGTATCACGAGTTGGAAACGCTCATGGTCACCGTCGGTCAGTACGACACGTTGCGGTTCACGGAGGACATTTTTTCGGAACGGCCCTCTTCGCCAGCGGCCTTGCGGGGTGACTCGACGGACGCGAACTCGCCCGCAATCACACTGACCTGTCGCTGGGCGGGATCTGCTCACTGCTCGCCGGGACCATTGCCAACCGGTGCCGACAACTTGGTCGTGCGAGCGGCTCAGCTCTTGAGGGACGTCAGCGGGACTCGTCGCAGAGTTCATATCGAGTTGACCAAACGCATTCCGTTGGCGGCCGGTTTGGCGGGAGGTTCCAGTGACTGCGCGGCGACGTTGGTGGCTTTGAATCGTTTGTGGGAATTGGGCCTGTCTGACCGGCGACTGCTGGAACTGGCGGCTCAACTGGGAAGTGATGTGGCGTTCTTTTTGATGCGAACTCCGGCGGCCGTTTGCCGTGGCCGGGGTGAATTGATCGAACCTTTGGCGCGACCGATGAGACTGCACTTTGTGATTTCCAAACCAGCCAGCGGGCTTTCGACAGCGGCCGTCTTTCGGCAGTGTCGAGCCGCCGCCGAACCGTGCTCGGTGCGTCCGCTCGTTGATGCTCTTGGCTCGGGACGGCTTAGTCTCGCGGCGAGCCGTCTGCATAACGCTCTGCAACCACCGGCCGAGGAACTGAACTCGGATGTGATTCGTCTGCGTCGCCTGTTTGACCGCCTGCCGTTCGTCGGACATCAGATGAGCGGCAGCGGAACTTCGTATTTCGGTATCTGCTCCCAGCGCGAACAGGCAGTGGCCTTGGCGGCCCAAGTCCGTTCGACAGGATGCGACCATGTTTTCGTGGCTTCGACTCAACCCTGATCCGCATCACGCGTCGCCTGTCACGTGTCCCGCTGATACCAGCGGGACAACGCGAGGCGGTCAGTCTGTCGAATCGCGTGGCTGCTCTGTTTTTCATCGCGACGTCTCTCACCGCTGCGTTTTCGGCCGAACTCCGCGTTTGCGGAGTTCGGCTTTTTTTCTGTCGTTGGACCGGCACACCTCAATCGCCGCTTCGACGAAATTTCACCACCAGAGCGACGGATTGGTCTTCGTTCAGTGAAGGAGTGCTGCTGTGCAAATCACCGAAGTTCGCGTCAAGTTGATGAGTGACCCCAACGACCGGCTACTAGGTTTCTGCTCGATCACGTTAGACAGCAGCTTTGTCATTCGGGACTTGAAGATCATCCAAGGTGGCAAGGGCTCGTTCGTGGCGATGCCGAGCCGCCGGTTGATGGACCGCTGCTCGCGCTGCCACAACAAGAACCACCTCCGCTCGCGCTATTGCAATCACTGCGGTGAGACTCTGCGAGAAGACCGTTCGATCAAAGATGCCGACGGCCGAGCCAAGCTGTATGCCGACATCGCGCATCCGATCAACAGCGATTGCCGCGAGCAAATCCAAATCAAAGTGATGGAGGCTTACGAGCAAGAGGTCGTTCTGGCTCAGCAGCCAGATTACATCTGCCGCTACGACGACTACGGCGAAGACGACTACGACGACGAGCAGCCAATGACCACTCAGTTCACTCGCCGCGACACCACGCACCGCATCGATCAACCCGCTCGCGGTGGCAACGGTAGCCCGTCTCAACCGCATGTCCTGAAGATGCCACAGGCGGACATGTCAAACGCCACGATCCGTCTGAGTCATGAGGACGACGAATCGTTTGGTTCTGGCGTCCTGTGAAGTGATTTCAAAGTCATCCCTCAGCGTTGAACACGACCTGATCCTGAACCGCCCATCAAGGCTTCGATTTCACCACGTGTCACGACATTGAAGTCTCCCTTGATGCTGTGCTTCAGGCCGCTTGCCGCGACGGCATAACGAATCGCCGTTTGTGGTGACGAGAGTTCCGAAGTGTTGAGCGCGAAGATCAGCGCACCGGCAAAACTGTCTCCCGCGCCGACGCGATCGACGATGTTGCGGATCTCATACGGCGAGTACTTGCCGTCGGCATCTTGTGGTGCAAAAGAGACGCTGTTCGAGGCCACATCGAACAGCAGCGCGCCCCAGTTGTTGTGACTGGCTGAGATGCTTTCTCGCAAAGTGATCGCAACCTGTCGCACGTTCGGGAACTCAGCGGCGATCTTGCGAGCCACCTCTTCGTAGCCCGCGATGTTCAACTCGCCGGCATCCACGTTCGTCGACGCCGCGGAGATTCCGAGCGCGTGCTCGGCGTCTTCTTCGTTCGCAATGACGACATCAATGAACGGCATCAACTCGCGCATCGTCTCGCGGCAGAGGGCGGTCGATTTCGTTCCCGGCTTCCAGTTCCACAGCTTCTTGCGGAAGTTCAGATCGCATGAAACGGTCAGTCCCATCCGTTTGGCCGTTTGCAACGAAGCTTTCGCGGCGGCAGCGGCATTCGCGCTGATGGCCGGAGTGATCCCCGTGATGTGAAACCAAGAGGCTCCGCTCAGCGAGTTCTCGAAGTCATACGCCTCGGACGATTGCAGCGAGATCGAACTCCCTTCGCGGTCATACGTCACTGTCCCACCACGCTGATTCGCTCCCGTCTCGACGAAGTAGATTCCAAACCGTCCCTGCTTCGCGCGGCGAACCAGTTCCGCTCCGACGTTGAGCTTCCGCAGATCTTGCACCAGACAGTCGGTGATCGCGTTGTCGGGCAGCGCCGTCAGAAACGATGCTGTCCCGCCTTGCATGGCGACGGACACCGCGACATTCAACTCGCCCCCGCCAAACGTCGCTTCCAAACGACCGGGAATCACCTGCGACAACCGCATGTTTTCTTCGGGACACAACCGAAGCATCACTTCGCCGAACGTTACCAATCGCCACGTCATTTTCTACTCCTTAACTCACTCCAACGGAGCACACAACCAACTCAATAATGGCCCCGGCAACAAGCCGCAACCGAGCAGCATCAGCGAGGCCAACACGGCCACGAACAACGACGAGCTTGCTCCGGTCGGTCGAGGTTGACCGAGTGGCAATCCAAAGAACATCGTCCACACGGATCGCCCCGCGATCGATGCTGACCAGACGGAACTCAACGCAGCCAATGCAGTCAAAGTCATCAGGCCGATGTGCGGCACGAGCAACTGTGCCGGCCCCCATTCGCCCCGAACGTCCATCGCCGCCATTCCCACAAATAACCGCGCCCAGAATCCGACCAGCAACGGCACCCCCGTCAGACTCAGCAAACAGATCGTCGAACAGACCGCTGCGAGCGGTTCAAACTGCCACAAGCCTTGCAGGTCTTCCAGAAACTCCGCTCGCCGCTCGCGCCTTCGCAAATAGGCCAACACACCAAACAATCCGATGACCGCGACACCATCGGCCAACAACCACAGCCACACCGCTTGAGCCGCGTTCGGCAAATTCCATTCGACCACCGGCCACGCTTCGCTGGGCGCAGCCAGCTTTCGATCGAACGCCCACGCCGCGATCGACAACAGCAACCAACCGCCTTGAGCCACTGCCAGCAGGGTCCACTGCCTGACGAGGTTTCGTTCGAGGCGCGCTTGCAGCAGAGGCACAACGAACGTGACCCCAGCCAGCACACCGACCAGCAACTGCGCAGTCGACTCGGACGCGGTCAATGTGCTCGGCCACAGTCGCAGCCAAACGAGCAGCGCGGCCGCTCGCGGCAGCAACAACGCCGACGGCGCGGTACTCAAAGAGGCGCGCGCGACCGCGTCCACTCCGCGCGGATGAAACGGAGCCGCGAACGCATAGCCGCTCAACGCCGTTCCAATAAATGCGATCGACAACGTCAACAGTCGCGACCCTCCACCGGCAATTGCCGATCGTGCCGCGTCGCGGGTCAAATAGCTCGTTCGCAACGCTTCGGCAATCGTGTCGACGCGAGTGGAACCGGTGATCGCGACCAGTAGCACGAAGCCGAACAGTAACAAACCCGCCAGGACCGTATTCACGTGGGACAATCCCGAATTGCTAGGAACTTGTCCAAAAACAGATTCGTAGGACGGGCACTCCTGCCCGTCGTCCGGCATTCGACGGGCAGGAGTGCCTGTCCTACAGGAACGCGGTTCTGCAGTGACCATCGCTGCCCCGAACACGACGAGTTGCAGTCCCAGAAACAGCGTCACTACATCACCTGCCGATGCGGTCAAACACAATCCTGCTAGCAACACCAAATGCAGCGGCAGTGACATCAGTGATCGCGGCTCGTGTTGCTCAAAGAGGCCCAAACGATGCGGCCACTGAGCGACGATCAGCAACAGCCCCCAGGCGATCGAGATCGCAAACACCCCACGTGTCAAATTCGTGTCGCCCGCATCCGACCAACTGGTCAACGCCAGAAACAGCGCGAGCAAACACCACGGACCAAGCATTCGCCGAGTCACCGGCCACTGAGCCGCCACGACGCCGATTGTCCCGGCCCCGCCCAGCAGAACAACCGGATTCCAAAGCTCACGCCAGTGGTCCACGCTGTTGTTGTTCCCGTCGAGGCCGGTTGAGTTGAGTCGTCTTGCGGCGGTAGCATCCGCGAGTTGTGTGGCACACCGCAAGCCTCCCGCGTCCGCGAGATCAGACATGCCTCGTCAACGAGATTCTGGCGTTAAGAGTGATGATATTTGTTTTGATGGCGTCTGCTTACGTAGCCATCACGCTCCGCGTGATGAGCCGGTCGCTTCACAGAGCGTTGGCAAGTATCCGGCTCGTCACGAGGAGCATGACGGCTACATACCTGCGGCTCTGCGACTTCACCAATTTCTTTTCATCTGCTTCGCGTTCATCGCCTTCGCCAACACCGTAACTGCGGACGACAAGCAATATTGGTCGTTTCGCTCGTTGCAACAGCCACCGTTGCCGGCTGTCAAAGACCCATCGCGAGTTCGCACGCCGGTGGATCGATTCGTGCAAGCCAGGTTGGAAGCGGGCGGGTTTTCGCTGACCAAAGAAGCGGATCGCACGACGCTGATTCGCCGAGTCGCCTTCGATCTCACCGGGCTCCCTCCGACTCAGCACGACGTCCGCGAATTCGACGCCGATCACTCCCCGGATGCTTACGAACGAATGGTCGAACGGTTTCTGGCCTCGCCGCATTACGGCGAACGCTGGGGGAAGTGGTGGCTCGATGTCGCGGGGTACGCCGACTCGAACGGGTATTTCAACGCCGACAGCGATCGGCCGCTCGCGTACCGCTATCGCGACTACGTGATTCGGTCGTTCAACGCGGACAAGCCGTTCGACGAATTCGTGCGCGAGCAAATCGCCGGTGATGAACTCAGCGGCTTCGATCCGAAGCAGCATGAACGATCCGCAACGCCGCAGATGATCGAACTGCTCGAAGCGACGCACTTTCTGCGCAACGGCCCAGACGGTTCAGGCGAAAGCGACGGCAATCCGGAAGAGGTCCGCATTGATCGCTATTACGCGCTCGATGGAGCCCAGCAAATTCTGTCGTCGTCGTTGCTCGGTCTGACGATTCAATGTGCCAAGTGTCACGATCACAA
>JAYUFI010000447.1:0-2013 GCA_043738805.1 Planctomycetaceae bacterium
CTGCTGCAAGTCGATCCCCTCACCGGCGGCTTCCGTCGAAACGAGAAACCGCACCTGACCGCCGTTGAATTGGCCGGCAGCTTGTTCTCGCGGGATCGCCAACCGCCGCGTTTGACCACGACTGTTGACCACGCCGTCGATGGCCTCGTCGCCATTGATGAACGTCACACAGTCGTCGCCGAAGCGACGCATCAGCTCGGTCATCAGCAGTGCCTGAGTCGCTTTGTACTCGGTGAAGAACAACACCGTGCGCTCGGCAAACGGTCCATCCAACAGACTGAGGATTTTCTCGATCTTTGTTTCACATCGAACCCGTTCCGCGACCTGAACCAACACTTTGAGCCTCGGCTCTTCGTCTTCCATGAGCAGCAATCGAGTTTCTTGTTCGGCAATCTGTTCTTCCAACACGCTCAGAGCGTCAAAGTCCGTGGCCTCTTCCGCCTCCTGAATCTGTTTGAGTTCGTCGGCGAGCCGGTCGCGTTGAGCTTGTAGCTTCTCCAATTTGCTTCGCGACTCTTCGATCCGTTTCAGCCGCCCTTTCAGAGCACGTCGAATCGCGGCTACCGAACTGGAGGCCAACTTCTGCATGGCGATCAAAACAAGAATCACCATCCGCTGGTCCGTCGCTGCCAATTTTGAAGCATACGCCTGGCCGGTGGTGATGAACGTCGTCAGCAGTTCGTAGAAATCCTCTTCGTCGGCGGAAAACTGAAACGTCTCTGCCGTGACACGCTGCGGTTGAAACAGCCCCTTGCCGTGCAGATCGGTTACACACTGCTTGTTGTTCCGAATCATGATCTCGCGCAGCCGAGGCAGTTGCTCGTGGAGCGGTTTCTTCGGATCAAAGACCTCCGGCCGCAGCAGCTTCAACAGATTGAGAAATCCAAAGTTCTTCCCTCGATGCGGCGTCCCCGTGAAGAAGACTGCCGAGTTGACCTTGCGATGCTTCAATAGCTTCTCGACAAACTGATACCCCAACGTCGGCCCGGTCTGCTCGTCTGAATTCAGGTGATGGGCCTCATCCACGATCAGTAAATCCCACGGCGGTGCATCCAGCATCCGCTGATGCCTTCCGCGATTGTCGGCACGCAAGGTTTGCAGCGAAGCCACGACGCATTGAGACGTGTGCCAGAACTCCGACTTCGTCGTATCCGCATCCGGCGTGTAGTGCGCCAACCGAATGTCGAACATCGTCCGCAATCGGACTTGCCACTGTTCGACCAGTGATGCCGGGCAGAGAACGAGCAGCCGTTTGACGGTTCCTCGCGACAAGAGTGGCCACAGGATCAACCCTGCCTCGATCGTCTTTCCCAACCCCACGTCATCCGCCACGAGCCACCGCGTCGGCCAACTTTCGAGCACCTTCCGACAAACCCAAAGTTGATGCGGCAACAACGCGATCCGAGATAGTGAGAAGATGCCCCAAGTGTCATTCACCGACTGAATGCACTCCGCCTGCACGCGGGTCACAACCTCCAGCGGCGAATGCCACGTCTCGCTTTCAACAGCCTGAGTCGGCCCGGGCAGACTCACCAACTCCGACGCAAGACACTGCTCAATCCCATGCTCAAACCGCACGACAACCGTGGCACCGGCATCGGCCAGCACTTGGCCAAGCCCGAATCGGTCGTTGCGAACAAAAACATTTTGTAGAAACATGCGAGCACACAAATCAGTTTCAGGGTTCCTAGATCAAGTAACCCAAGATGTCTTGCTGCAAATCTTCGTCTTCACAAAGTGCCAGCAGTGGCAAGTCAAAGCTTCGATCGAAGATGGCCTTCTCGCCAATCTGTTCGCAGAGAAACATGTAGATGAGCTTTGATTGCGAATGCGACGCACCACCGGATGGGAACAGTTCCTTGCCCGCGATGTGGCATTCCAACAACTTTCGAGTCCGTTCGTTAGGTACGAAACAATGCTGATGCACTTGCTTCGAGTCCACTGCTTTAAGGCGGCAAAGCTCTCGGACAACAAAGCATGCCCCGATTCCAAGCGTTCGCGCGATGGATGGGG
>JAYUFI010000448.1:0-2012 GCA_043738805.1 Planctomycetaceae bacterium
CCGAAGACATGCGAGCTCTTTTCGGCGTTCTGTCTTGATGGTCCGTTCCAGTCGCTCGCACCACGGCCCCTTCGGTCGATGGTGATGACTTCCATTCGAGCGATGGCAGCGCATCCAACGCCCCTTGAACGTCGAGCAACTTTGGATCCGTGTAGACGTTCATCGTCAGGTCAATCTTGCTGTGACGCATCGCCGCTTGAGCCGTTCGCGGCGCAACTCCCGCTTTGGACAGCAGCGTCCCGAACGAGTGCCGCAGAGCGTGAACGTCGATGGTTCGGCCTCGCTCGTCACGTTTCTTGATACCGGCGGCGAGCAAGTCACGATTGAGGATGCGAACGAGTCCGGCGGGAACTGTGAACAGCGGTCGCTTGCTGTCTGGCGTTGCATCGTGGTCTTGTAGGCGAAGCGTCGCCGCGGTCGGCGTCTCGTCGGTCAGCCATTCCCTCAGATCGTTCGCCAAGTCGAGGCGTAGAGGAATGGTCGAGCCTTCGCGGTTCTTCTCATCGGCCGCTTCCAACACGACGAACGGCATCGGCCCGTCGAATTCCAGTTGTCCCACCGTAAGCGATGCGAGTTCACCCTTCCGCAGTCCTGTCAGTAAGAGCGTCTTGTAAATCAACGCCCGCTCCCGCCCGAGCCGTTCCAGCTTCGCGACGAACTCGGGATTGTCGGCCAGCCGCTCCCTTGCCCGCTGGACCACAGCGGACAATGTGTCGAGCGTCAACAGGGCCTTGCGCCAGTTCGCTCGCTTGGGCGTGCTGCCGTCTGCTTCGGCCTCATCTTCATTCGGGCGAGTCGTCTTCCGCCCGTATTCGGCGAGCGGTCGCAGTCGAGCCACTTCCAACAGCTTCACCAACTCGGCTTCCGTCATCGCCCGCCGTTGCCGCCGCCGGTCGCACTTCTCGTCTGCTTTGCCGATCCGAGTCAGCGGATTCGATGCAAGCCGGTCGGGAACACACCACTTGCAGAACCCACGAATTGTTTGCAGGTAGGCGTTTCGTGTTCGGGCAGACATTTCTTCCGCCTGTCGGTCATTGAGCCACGATTCCAAAGTCTCGGCATCAATGTCACGTAACGACGCGAAACAGTCCGCGAACAGTCGTTCCGCCTTCCGCTTGAGGTCCGCAATGTGTTCAGCGGTTGCCCCCTTGGCCCGAACGTGATTCAGATAGGCGGCGAAGTGATCGGCAATCGGCGTTTGCTGGTGATCGGCTGTCGCGGCTTCCCCTGTCGAGATGACTTCCGCTTTGACCAGTTCGGCCCGGCGTTCCAGTTTGCCGAGAACTGAGCGAGCGGCATCTTCATCGCGGCAGCCGGTCGAGACTTTGCAGACGTGCCCCGAACCGTCCCGATACTTCGCGACATAGGTTGGCGATTCGACAATCAGCCGGTCGGTTCCGTCCTGCCCCGTCGTGACGGGTGAGACTTGCTTGCGTCCCTTGGAGTTCTTCCACCGAGCGAATCGTTTGCCGCTCTTGGTGAACATCTCTGCCCCGGTGGGAATTGGCTTCGTATAGGTTGCGCGGTAGACGGTTCCCATCGTGTCACTTCCCCTTCCGCTTCGGAGCGGCTTTCGTCGCGGGCTTGCGTTTTGCCGGTTGGAGTTCCAGGCCGAAGTACTCGGCCAACTTGTCGGCAGCGTCGAGGTGAATCGTGGAGTCGCCCCGTGCGAACTTCATCAGTGATTGCCGTAGGACGCCCGTTTCCTGCTCCAGGGTCAGGAACGGAATTCCACTGTCATTGATCGTTCGCCTCAACAGTTCGGAGATCGGTTGTTTTGTCATCATTGTGTAACCTAAACTACATTTCGGTTCAATGGACGTCAATCGTGATCCAAATGCAACTGTGCCACGATCGGGGCCTCGTAGGCTTACCCTGAACACGTTCGTCCACGGCTCGCAGCCTGATGCCGCGACCAGTCAGCCGGAAGAATAATTCGACCGCATTCACGCTGCGCCCTTCCAACCATCGGTTGCATTCGACGAAATCAAAGCCTCGCATTCGGTTTCTAC
>JAYUFI010000449.1:0-5340 GCA_043738805.1 Planctomycetaceae bacterium
CCCGTCGAACAGACGAAGACGGGCAAGAGTGCCCGGCCTACCAAACCCCATCCTACAAACCATTGAAACAACCAGACATTCAGCCGCTGAGTGCCACGACAGGAAAGCCGGTCCATGCTTAATACGGCTTCGATCACAGTGACGGTCGCTCCGATCACGGACATCAGCGAATTGGGACGTGCGTGGTCCGACCTGCAACGCCGCGCACGGCATTCCTTCTTCACATCGTGGGGCTGGATGAAGTGCTGGCTCTCTTGCTTGCCGGACAACGTCCGGCCTCAAGTCTTGATCGCCAAGTCGGGTGATGAGGTCGTTGGACTCTCGTTGCTGTGCCAACGTCAGAATCGCCGCCGCAAGGTGCTGGTCTCAGACAGTCTGTTCCTCAATGAATCGGGCAACGAGGCGTTGGACGAACTGACCATCGAACACAACGGCCTGTTGGTCGATGCGGCTCAAGCGATTGACGTCAGCCGAGCCTGTCTGACATTTCTGTTGGAACAACATTCCGAATGGGACGAGCTCTATTTCAGCGGCATCGACGAGCACGATCCGCTGACAGACTTGATCAACGAACCGCCGGTCTCGGTCGAATGCCAATTGTTCAAAGAGACGTCTTTCGAGACCGTCAACCTAGTGGCTCTTCGCGAAAGCGGTGCGGAGTATCTTTCCAAGCTCAGCAGCAACACACGGCAGCAAGTCCGTCGTTCGATGCGTCTCTTCGAGCAAGCCGGGCCGTTGGAACTCGACGAACCGAAATCACTCGCAGAGGTCGAACAGTTTTACATCGAGATGAAACGACTGCATCAAGCCTATTGGCAGGCGAAGGGACATCCCGGTGCATTCGGCTCTGACTTCTGTGATCGCTTTCACCGCACACTCATCGCCGAATTATGGCCGCTCGGCGAGATTCAATTGCTGCGAGTTCGTAACGGTTCGACCACGTTGGGCTATCTCTACAACTTCGTGCATGAAGGCCGAGTCCTCTGCTATCAATCGGGCTTCGACTACGACGAAGAGGGCGATCCAAAGCGAAAGCCGGGCATGGTCAGTCATGTCTTGGCCGTGCAGCACAATCTAAAAATCGGAGCCGACATCTACGATTTCCTCGGCGGCACTTGTCGTTACAAGACGAGTCTCTCGACAGACACCGAAAAGATGCGCTGGTTCGTCTGGCAACGCCCTCGACTGAAATTCCAAGTGGAAAACCTGCTGCGACAAGCTCGACGAAAAGTCTTGAGCATGAGCCGACTGGCGTGATGAGTCGCTGGCGCGTCTGGATTTTGCAGGATGATGGAAATGGACGATGATGTGTCCGCCACTCAATTCCACATACCGAGCAAAAGCAGAAAGTTTTCAACGTGAAACCAGATTTCGACCCCGTGAAGATCGGCGTAATTGGACTGGGCCGATTCGGTCGCCTGCATTCGTTGACCGTGGCCGGGTTGGCCGAAGCGAACTTAGTCGGCCTCGTCGCGCGGCGCGAGGAAAGTTTGCGAGCGATGGCTGCGGAACTTCCCGGAGTTCCGAGTTGGACGGACCTCGATCAAGCGATCAACGAATCGGGAGCGGAAGCATGGATCGTCGCTTGCACGACCGCTGCTCACGTGACCGTGACGAAGAAATTGTTGGCAGCAGGCAAGAAGGTGCTGCTTGAAAAGCCGATCTCAGAAAACTTGGAAGAGGCTCGCAATTTGGCCGCGCTGGTAGAACCGGATTCGAACAACCTGATGCTGGGACACATCGTGCTGTTCAACAGCGAGTTCCAGCAGTTGCGAGACGAAGTGCATCGGCGCGGATCAATCTCGTACATTGACTGCGTGCGGCATCGACCGGCAACGATTGTGGCTCAGTTTCCTGGCGAGAATCCGCTTCATGCCGCAATGGTTCACGATCTTTATGCGACTCAAGTTCTTGTTGATCGCGCTGAGCCGGCGACCTTCAGCGCGCAGTACCATCGCACGAAGAACGGTGAGATCGACTTGGCTCTCGCTCAATTGAAATGGCCGAGTGGCATCGTCGCTTCGTTTGCCGCGTCGTATCTGACGCCGGGTGGGATGCCGCCGCGAGGCTTCGATCGAACCGAGGTTTTTGGCGATGGCTGGTGCGCACGGATCAGCCCAAATCCACGTCCCATTGAAGTCTGGGACACTCAAGCGTCGTGGCCACTGGCCTTGGAAATCCGAGCGGGAACTTCGGGAGCAACCGGCATGATGGCCGAAGAGTTGCGTTATTTTTGCCAAGTGGTTCGTAGCCGACAGGCAGTTCCCATCGGAGCGACTTATGCCGACGCCATCCAAGTTCAAGAGTGGATGGAGAAGCTCACATCCTGCGCGTCAGCAAGCTAAGGCAGCACGACGCGCCGCCGAGTGGCTTTGGTACAACCACTCGCTGGCGCGTCGTGCTAGTTTTCGCGTGAATCAGAGATGCGGATTATGGTCCGCAGACTAATTCGCGGCAACCGCTTCCGCAGGAACTTCTATGCGAACGTTAACTCGGCGACCTTCGTGATCGAAGTAGACCTGTCCTTCAACCAACGAGAAGAGCGTGTAATCGCGGCCCATACCGACGTTCTTCCCCGGATGCCACTTGGTCCCGCATTGGCGAATGATGATGTTGCCCGCGATGACCGCTTCGCCGCCGAACTTCTTGACGCCCAGACGCTGCGAATTGGAATCGCGACCGTTGCGGCTGGAACCCTGCCCCTTCTTATGAGCCATTTTACCTTACCCTTTATTTGGAATCTGCCGAGCCGGAGATCGGTTCTGGCCAGAGGTCGATTTTGGAAAGTGCGGAAGTGTAGTGGCGTCCCGGCGGTCAATCAACAAACCCGCCGAGCTTGTCTGCGGCAAGTTTGCGAAGCGAGCGCGACGCGCCAGCAAGTGGTGTTTCTCGAACAACCATTCGCTGGCGCTTCGTGCTCGCTTGATTTCGGCTATTCCGCTTTGGGAGCGTCATCAGCCGGCTTTGCCTTTTCGGCGGCAGCAGGCTTCGCGGCGAGCGGCTTTTTCGGAGTGACCTTCTCGTTCGGCGGAAACGCGACGGGAATTTGGACGTCGTCCGGTTGGTAGATCCATTCCGGTTCTCCCTTCAGTTTGAACTCCCCTTCCTGCGGGTCGATGCCGTCACCCGGTCGCCAGAAACGTTGAATCAGCGTCTTGCGCCAGACGATCGGCTTCTCCTCATCCTTGGTCACTCGGTCGTGAGTGGTCGTGTAAAACCAAATCTTCGAGGCGGTGTCGGCGGGAGCCGGTTTGCGATCATTGAAGAGGTTGTATGTTTCCGAAGCGGCTTTCCAGATCGTCTTGCCGTCCCAAATTTGGTCGGAGAAAGTCAGCTTGCCCTCTTTCACACGATCGACCAGTGTTGAGTAATCGACGGGGCCGCGAACCAATTTATAACCGTTCGAGAAGCCGGAAATCATGATCGTAAAGTAGTCCGCTTCCGGATCAACTCCGCGCCACATGGCAACGCCGTACAACGCTTTGGTTTGTTTGGCGTTTGCTCCCGGCGGTGTGATTTCCGGGATTGTTCCGCTGATGTCTACAAGATTCTTCAAGGTCACTCCGGGCGGAAGTTTGGCCTTCTCGCGTTCCAGGATGATCTTCTGAGCCGCAGGAAGGATGACGTCCGGATAAATCTTTTGGATATCGTCGTCGTCAGTAACGAGCGACATCTCCGGCACGAATTGAGGAGCCGCGACTTCTTGATCGAACTTGTTGGTCGGGGCCGTGTCCGATTCGTCTTTCGTTTCGCCGAGACCACGGTTGATCACTCGAAAGACGAGATAAACCACCGGCTCCTTCCGCATCTCGCCGGTCTTTGGATCAGGAAGTTCGACGAGCCTCATGCGCAGCGATTTGAATTGCGATTCCAGAACCCACAAGTTCGTTTGGCTGGTTCGCTCATCGCCCGTCGTGACCGGAGGGGCGACGTTGTCAAAACCGAAGGTCACTTGTTGAAACGCTTGAGCGGACGACGCCTGCCATTGGCTCACAAACAAAAATGACAACAGCCCGATCAAACCAAGTACACGTCGCATCGATCGCAGTCCTGCGAAAGGACGCGACCGCTGCATGGCGGGCGCGTCGGTGTCGAAAAGAACGAGCCTCCGGCCCGTTATCGCGGCGGACTCTATCTGCGTAATCGCAAACGGGTCAATACGTTGTCGTGGCTGATCGGACCGCTCAGAATGCCCCGCATGAGGGACCACTTGGCCGACAATCTGAATCGCGTCCGCACTGAGATTGCGGACGCCTGCCGCCGAGCCGGTCGCTCGTCGAATGAAGTCAAATTCGTCGCGGTGACGAAGTACGCGGAGTTGGCTGCGGTGCGAAGGCTCGTTGAACTCGGCGTTGTTGACTTGGGTGAGAGCCGACCACAGCAACTCACCGAACGAGCCGATCTGCTCTCTACTGAAATTCAGTGGCACTTCATCGGTCATTTGCAGCGGAACAAAGTGAAGTCGGTATTGCCGCACGCGATGCTGATTCACTCGGTCGATGGCCTGAGATTGTTGGAACGCATCTCCCTCGTCGCGGAAGAGCTGTCGTTGCGACCGCGCGTGTTGTTGGAAGTGAATGTTTCCGGCGAAGCCTCGAAGGACGGTATCTCAATCGACGAACTGCGATCGCAGTGGGACGTCATCCAAACAGTCCCGAATGTCGAGATCACCGGCCTGATGACGATGGCCCCGCTGGCCGACGATCCTGAAACGGCTCGGCCGGTCTTCTGCGAACTACGACAGCTGCGCGATGAACTCGCGGCTCAAGCGGCAGAGAACGTGAAGCTCACAGAACTCTCAATGGGCATGAGCGGCGATTTCGCCGTCGCGATTGAAGAAGGAGCAACGCTCATCCGGATCGGGAGCCGGTTGTTTGTGGAGGGATAGCGCAGCGACGCCGCCTGCACGTAGCCGTCATCGCTCCGCGTGACGAGCCGACTGCTGGCCAACGCTTTGTAGAACGATCAGTTCGTCACGCGGAGTGATGACGGCTACTCAGAATCATATCCCCCTCGACGATAACGAAGTCGTTCGACAGAAGCGGTGAAACAAGCTTCAATCCCGCTGAACTGAGATGTTACCTTCTTTGACAGGCTGGTCGATGTACGATTCGACGAGCCTGTTGGCATTTTGAATCCGCAGGAGTTTGACTGAATGAATCGAGGTACTCAGTACCCTAAGATCGCGTTTTCTGGACGAGTGTTTGTGCTCGGTTGCGGGAGCGTGGCGCAATGCACGTTGCCGTTGTTGGTCCGTCATTTGGAGATGCCGCCCGAACGGATCACGGTGATGGAAATGGACTCACGACCGGACGCCGTCGCAGCGTGTTCGCAGGCGGG
>JAYUFI010000450.1:0-5337 GCA_043738805.1 Planctomycetaceae bacterium
GGCCGCGAGTGCTTCATCCCTCGCCGCGCCCGCAGCCGTTCGTTTGTCACTCCCCGACGCCAATCCGACTCTTTATCTCACGTCCGCATTGGCAATCACGTTCCCGTTCAACATTACCATCGGTCTTCCGATTTACTTTCAAATCGCCAAATGGCTGGCAGGAGGTGCGTCATGAAACTGCACTCGATGAAACTCGTGACGATCGTTTGCGAAGCGTTGGCTCGCTCAGCCGTGACCGAGTTGTTGAAAGAGATCGGCGCTCACGGCTACACGCTGTTCCCGGTCGAAGGAGTTGGCGCTCAAGGCTCGCGTGTCGCCGACATCGAAGAGTTCGCGAATATCCAGATCGAAATCGTCTTGCAGCCGGAAGCGGCTCTGCAACTACTTGCCCGTTTGGAACAAAACTTCTTCGCACGCTTCGCAATGATCGCGTACTCCACAGACATCGAAGTGATCCGCAGCGCGAAGTTCTGATCGCATTGTGGGTGTGACGCAGGCAAGGAGTTCAGATCACTCGGATCTCATCGACCGCAACATGGGCAATCCGCGTTGACCTCTACCAACGTGCCGGTCGTAGCTCATCGGCAAAGACTGCGGATGCCGATGTTTGTGCCGTCGGGTGGAGGCCCAAAGGGAATGACCAATTCACAGACGATCGGCTGGCTGATGCTGTGCCTTGGCGCGGTGTTTGTCGCGTGCGGCTGCGCACAGACTCGGGGCCGAGCCGTCACGAATTCTCGGTCGAATCCGCCGGAACGCACGAACGTCCGGCTCGGACGCCAAGGCACCGACGAACCGGACGCTAGCGCGTTCCGGCTCAGTACCGCACCCGCGCAGGTGAAATCGCCAATTCAACTCGTCAGCGCCCAGCAGCCCGCGCCAGCAAACGCTGTGGACTCGAAGATTGCTCCGCCGGAGCCAGTCCCCGTCAACGAAGTGGCCGGCCAAGAACCGCTGAAACTGGACGACGTGATTGGATCTGTCATCGCGAGCTATCCGTTGTTGCGCTCGGCGATGTTTGGGCGGAACATCGCTCAGGGAGAATTGCTGCAAGCGAACGGTGAGTTCGATCTGAAGCTCAAGGCCGACTCGCTCAACATGCCGCTCGGTTTTTATGAGAACTATCGGCAGGCGGTCGGGGCTGAGCAGCCGTTGTTCGGTGGCGGTTCGGTCTTCGGCGGCTATCGAATCGGGACCGGCAACTTCCCGGTGTATTACGGTGAGCGCGCGACGAAACTCGGCGGCGAGTTCAAAGCCGGGGCGACAATCCCGTTGGCTCAGAACCGCAACATCGACGACCGTCGCGCGGGAGTGTGGCGCGGCAATTGGGAAGTGCAATCGGTCGAGCCGGAGATTCAGGCCCAGCTCATCGCCTTCATCCAGAGCGCGTCGATCGCGTATTGGAACACCGTCGCTGCCAGACAGAACGTCCGCATCGCCGAAGAGCTGCTGAAGAACGCGACCGAACGCAACGACGGTCTGCGTCGCCGAGTCGAACAAGGGGACGCTCCGGAAATCGAGCTGACCGACAATCAGCGCTTGATCGTGTCGCGCCGCACGAAGCTGATCGACGCCCGTCGTAAGTTTCAGCAATCGACCTACAAGCTCTCGCTGTTCCTGCGCGATGAGTCCGGTCAACCGCGAGTCATCGACGAATCTCGCCTGCCGCGAGAATTCCCGCAGGCCGACGATCCGTCGCAACGCAATTTCGAGGCGGACATTCAATCGGCCATCGCGAATCGCCCGGAACTTCGATCACTCGCGATTCTGCGTGAGCAGCTCAACATCGACCTCGCGAACGCACAGAATTTGTGTCTGCCACAAGTCGACGCGGTGCTCGTCGGCTCGCAAGACGTCGGCAATGCGTCTGATCCGAAGAAGGACGACAAGTCGCCGTTCGAGCTGGAAGGGGGCCTGATCGCCAGCGTCCCGCTGCAACGCCGAAAAGCGAAGGGCAAGTCGCAGGCCGTCGAGGGCAAGTTGGCTCAGTTGCAAGCCAAGACGCAGTTCACTCAGGAGAAGATCGTCGCCGAGGTGCAATCCGCCAGTGCCGCGCTGAACGCAGCGTTCCAGCAGCTTGAGCAAGCTCATGAATCCCTCGAACTCGCTCGCAAAATGGAAGCCGCCGAACGTCGTAAATTCGACCTCGGCGACAGCAATCTCCTGCTGGTCAACCTCCGCGAACTCTCCACCGCCGATGCCGCCGCCACCGAAGTCGATGCTCGCCTGAACTTCTTCGACGCTCAAGCCGACTACCGCGCCGCACTGGCCAACGACGTCGTTCCGTAAGGTTGTTGGGCTCTCCCCAATTAGCAGAATGAACCGCTGATGAACGACAAGTTGGTTCCGAAGATCCGCATTCAGAACTGCAACGATGCGCCGATTCGAGCGGATGGCGAATTCGTGCTGTATTGGATGATCGCGTTCCGGCGGACGACTTGGAATTTCAGCCTGCAACGCGCGGTCGAATTGGCCGTTGAGTTGCAGAAGCCGCTCGTCATCTTTGAGCCGCTGCGGATCGGATATCAGTGGGCCAGCGATCGGATTCATCGGTTCGTGATCGACGGGATGGCCGAGAACGCTGCTCGAATTGCTGAGTTGAAGAACCCCGGCGTGTTGTACTTTCCGTATGTCGAACCGTCGGCCGATGCCGGCAAAGGGTTGTTGGCTGCGCTCGCCGAGCAAGCTTGTGTCGTCGTGACCGATGACTTCCCGTCGTTCTTTCTGCCAAGCATGGTCGCTACAGCGGCGTCTCGATTGCCGGTTCGATTGGAGACGGTTGATTCCAACGGTCTGCTGCCGCTGCGGGCGACCGACCGCGTTTTCACGACCGCGTTTTCGTTTCGAGCGTTCTTGCAGAAGCAGTTGCCGGAGCATCTCGAACAATGTCCGCAGCTCGATCCGTTGGCTGTCTTCCGTAGCCAATCTCGCCAGAGATTGGGGAGACGCGCGCAAACCCAATCTCTGGCGAGATTGGCTACGGAGATCATGACGCGCTGGCCTGCGGCATCAGCAAAACTTTTGGCGGGTGATGCGGCGGAGCTTGCGGCGCTGCCGATTGATCACTCGGTCGGCGTCGTGAAAACGCGCGGAGGTTCGGCGGTCGCTCAGCAGAAGTTGGCGATGTTTTTGGATCAAAGCCTGCCGCAGTACGCCGCCGGTGCCAACGATCCGGACGCCGACAATCGCAGCGGACTGTCGCCGTATTTGCACTTCGGACATGTCTCGCCGCATGAGCTGTTTCACGAATTGATGGCGCGCGAAGAATGGTCTCCGCACTTGCTCGGCGAGAAGACTGGCGGGAAGCGCGAAGGCTGGTGGGGCACGAGTCCCGGAGCGGAATCGTGGCTCGACGAGTTCATTACCTGGCGCGAACTCGGCTTCAACATGACCTCGCATCGCGAGGACTACGGCCAGTATGAATCGCTGCCGAACTGGGCGCAGGCAACGCTCGCCAAGCATGCGAGTGACCGCCGCGAACACGTCTATTCGCTGGACGAATTTGCCACCGCCGCGACTCACGATCCCCTCTGGAACGCCGCGCAAACACAACTCGTTCGCGAGGGCCGCATCCACAACTACTTGCGAATGCTGTGGGGCAAGAAGATTCTCGAATGGACCACGACGCCGCGAGCCGCGCTCGACGTGATGATCGAACTTAACAACAAGTACGCGCTCGACGGCCGCAACCCGAACTCGTACTCCGGCATCTTCTGGACGTTGGGCCGCTACGACCGAGCCTGGGGACCAGAGCGTCCCATCTTCGGCACCGTCCGCTACATGAGTTCCGACAGCACCCGCCGCAAGTTGCAACTCTACGAGTACCTCAAGCGGTACTGCTCTGAGCCGCAGACCTGAATCACTGTTTGAAGATGTCGTCGCGGGCAGATTGGGAGACGGCGACGACGGCAGGGTGCTTGAGTCGTCTTTCGGCGGAGATTGCGTAGAACTGTTCGCGAATGGAAGGTATTTGGCCCACGACTTCCACTTCGTGCTGACGGCAGATTTCGTCTATTATCACAAACGGTGAGGCGAACAGTCGTTCTACGGCTTGGCCGAAGACTTTAAGCAGCGCGGCACGAATGGCGGGGCGCAATTGATGTGAGTCAAACCAAGTCTCCAGCAGTCGGCGCACCGCGCTGGCCCGCCCTTGAAGCAAGAACGGTGCTCCGTCGAGCGACTTCGGAAATCCCTTGCGATACTTGCGAGCCAACTCTTTCGTCCCGAACACCGCGATCGTCGATTCGCCCAGCAGATGGTTGAATGCTCGGACTTTCATCGCACCTGTAACCGGTGTGTCCGACAGCACGAGATCGACATTGTGCAATGCGAGTTCACTGAGCAGTTTCTCAAGCGAGTTCTCGTAGCAAATCAACTGCAGCGGATCGACTAGTTGCAGAGCGGGTTCGAGCAATCGTTTAGCAATAAGTTTTGGGACGAGATCGACAACCCCAACCACGAATCGAATCGGCCTGCCGGTCGCCCTTTGATCGTGTCAGTTAGCTCACGACCGATCGAAAAGATTTCGTCGGCGTAGCGGTAAACGATGCGTCCGGTTTCGGTCAGCTCCAGATTGCGACCGCTTTTCTGGAAAACCTTCACGCCGAGCGATTGTTCCAATTGTTTCAACTGCGAACTGATTGCCGGCTGACCAAGATGCAGTTTCTCTCCCGCGCGAGCGATCGTCCCTTCGCGGGCGACGGTCCAGAAATAAAGCAAGTGGTGATAGTTGAGCCAATCGAAGTCGTCTTGCAGTCCGAAGCGGCTCTGCAGCTGCTTGCCCGCTTGGAACAAGACTTCTTCGCACGGTTCGCAATGATCGCGTACTCCACAGACATCGAAGTGATCCGCATCGCGAAGTTCTGAACCAACGGAAATCCGGTAGGACCGACGGATTGGGATCGAAACTGACGACCGACCTTTTCGGTGGACCACCGGTCGGCTTGCTTTGACAGGTCGAGTGATCCCGAAGAGTGACGGAGTTTGTGGCGATTGTCGTTCGAGGAGCACTGCTGCCAGAGATCACGAAACACTGGCCCACGGTGTCGGCGAAGTTGTTAGCCCGTGACAGGGCGGAACTCGCAGCATTGCTTGTCTGGATGAGGCAGGCGATCAATGTGACTTATTGTTGCGTGCGAAACTCGGAGGGTGTCATGCCGGTGGCGGAGCGGAAGGCGCGGGTGAAGGCGCTGTGGTCATAGAAGCCGCAGGCGTGGGCGATCTCGGCCACGGATTGATTGGGATCGCGAAGCATGCGCGACGCGGCCGCGATTCGCGACTTGGTGATGAACTGGCTCGGCGTCAGACCGAAGAGTCGTTTGGTCAGGCGAGCCAGTC
>JAYUFI010000451.1:0-14201 GCA_043738805.1 Planctomycetaceae bacterium
TTCGGCCTGGATGAGCGACGTCTTCAACCACTTCAACACCGCGTCCTTGTCAGCAGCAACCGGCCGAACCTGCTTCTTCGGCGGCATCTCTCCAGATTCAATGCGGTCATGAATCTTGACCCACCGGGCGAAGTTGTCAGCGTTCGACAATTCGAGCTTCAGCGAGGTCAGATCAAGCCCGCCCGCGTGAGAGTCGCCGTTGTGGCACTCGACGCAGTGAGCTTTGAAGAAAACTTCGGAGAAATTGTCAGCGGCGCAAGCGGGCCGTTGTGTCACGCAAAAGATGAGACAGGTCAGTACGGCCCATTTCAAAGGGATCAAGTAGCGTTGTGAATTTGGAGTGTATTGGGGCATGGGTAATCTGAACCGGTGAAATCGAAGCAGGAATTAGACCTCAAGTAAAAGACCCCACCGAGCTTGTCTCGATGGCTCGCGGGCTTTTGCACTACGACGGTCATGATTTCAAGTGATACACTGCGTGGTGCAAAAGCCCGAATCCACCGAGACAAGCTCGGTGGGGTTGGTGGACAGTCCCTGTTTGAAAATCAGTTGGCAAAGTAGTACCGCGTCAGATGAAAAAACATCGGGGCGGCGAAGCAGAGTGAGTCGATGCGGTCGAGGACTCCGCCGTGGCCTTCGATCGCTTGGCCCCAGTCTTTGACTCCTCGATCGCGCTTGATGGCGGACATCACGAGGCCGCCACCGAATCCCATGAGTGCGATTGCTAACGACAGACCGGCTGCTTGCCACGGATTGAACGGCGTCGCCCACCACAGCCCGGAGCCAACAACGACTGTCGCGAGCACTCCGCCGATCAAGCCTTCCCACGTCTTGCCAGGACTGACGGTCGGTGCAACGGCGTGTCGGCCCAAAGTCTTGCCGAAGACGTACTGCATCACGTCGCTCAATTCGCAGATCAACACGAAGAAGAACAGCAGCTTGCCGTTCTCATGTGTGTAGCCGGGGATGTCCAGCAGCATGAGCAGAGCTGGTGCGTGACTCACGCAGTAAACACAGATCATCAAGCCCCATTGAATTTTGGCGGTCCGTTCGAGGAAGCGTTCGGTTTGACCGGCGGCCGCACTCCGAATCGGCAGCAGCAAAAAGACGTAGACCGGAATGAAGATCGCAAACAGGCCGTACCACTGAATCCACAGCAAGTAGTACTGCAACGGCGTGACGAAAAAGAACGCCCAAAAGAGTGCGCGGTGATCGCCCAAATGAGTGGGAGTCAGAGTGATGAATTCGCGCAGAGCCAAGAAGGAAGTGAGGCAGAACAGCAATACCGACCCCGCTCCACCGGTTGCCAACGCGAGGCCGAAGACGGCGGTCATCATCCACCAACCACGGATTCGTGCATTGAGGTTTTCGACCGTCTTGCGACCGGACTCAGAGAGTGCTCGTCGAGAGAGTCCCCAGCCGAGCAACGACGACAACATCAGCAAGGCAATCACGCCTCCGACCAACCACATCAATTCGACATCGAGTTTCACGGTTCACGAATCCTTTCGATCATTGTTGGCGAATGCCGATGACAGCCTCGCGTGCGCGCACCAAAAAATCATCGCGACGTTCGTTCGGCTCCAAGCGAATCGGACTGCCAAACGTGACGCTGGAAATGATCGGAACCGGCAACAGTTCCCCTTTCGGCAGCACGCGATTCATGTTGTCGAGCAGCACCGGAACCAGTTCAATTTCCGGTCGCTTCTTGGCGAGATGAAACAAGCCGCTCTTGAATGGCTGCGGATCAGGCCCGGAGAAACGCCCCCCTTCCGGAAACAAAATCAACGAGTGACTGTCGCCGATCGCCGCGAGCATGTCTTCAATCGGATTGTCTCGAACGGTCGGTGCTTTTCTTTCGATCAATACGGCATTGAAGACTTGCTCGGCGAAGAAACGACGCAGTCGATTGGCCGTCCAATAATCTCTCGCCGCGACTGGCCGAGTCAGTTGCCTGACAGCGAGCGGCAACGTGGCCCACAACACCGGGCCGTCCAAATTGCTGGTGTGATTGGCGAAGTAAACACGCTGCCGCAGTTCCGGCCCGCAGCCGAGCCACGTCGCTCGCGCACCGGACAGCAATCGCAAAAACGAGGCTGTGAGTTGAGGAGTCATGTCTTCTCCACGATGTGAATGATGGCTCGGCATCGCCGACCAATCGTGATGAGCGTTCCTGTCGCGATCAGGGTCAAAGCCGCCAGCAGAATCATGCTGCTCGACGTGAAGAAGACCGCGACGGCGTTTGCGAGTGCTGCAAACGTCATCGCGGCCATGCGATGTTGTTTCGCCATCGGACCGAGAAATTGTTGCCCCGCTCCCATCGACGCGCCCAACGTGCGGACATACGCCGCAATGATCGCCAACATGGCCGCCGTCCAAGCCAGCTCACGCAGGCAGGCCGGTTCTGCAAACGAATAACCGCAGCCAACGATGATGAACGCATCCGAAAAACGATCCGGCAACTCGTTGAACAGCTCACCTGACTTCGTGCGAAAGCCCCCTTCCACAGCGACCATCCCGTCAAAGAGATTACACAGCAATCGCAATTGAATCCCCACAGCCGCGAGCACAAAGCAGCCGCACTTCAACTCGGTTGTCTCCACGATGCCGACTGCCACGAAGCTCGCGCCGGCCAACGCGCCAAACAAAATGCTCAGCAACGAAATCGGATTCGGCCTAAACCCCACACGGCTCAACCACCGCGCCGTCGAGGCTGCCCAGCGAGTGTCCCGCGCTTGAATCGGACGTCTTGAAATCGAGTCGTTCAATCATTTACTCCGTTTGCCATCTCTTTCAAATCAAGAACCCCAGCTACTGATCGAGTCTTCCGAGACCCCTGCTTTTGCTCCGTGTCTTCCGTGCGATCCGTGTCCAAAATTCTCGATCACTTAGAGAAACTGGACACGGATCGCACGGAGTACACGGAGGAATTACTTCGCAAGAAATTCGGCGATCCATGAAGATCATCTGCCTCACGCCATCTCCAATCCCGTCAGCGTCCCCTTCGATGTCGAGAACTCATTCGTCTCGATGCCGAGGCGTTGCAGCATTGAGAGGTAGAGGTTGCTGAGCGGGTAGTTGTTTTGTTGGTCAAAAGCGAGATGTTGGCCGTGCTTGAAACCGCCGCCAGCGAGCAGCACCGGGAGGTTCACGTTCGAGTGCGAATTCGCGCTTCCCATGCAGGTGCCGTACAGGACCATCGTGCGGTCGAGTAACGATTGGCCTTCTTCTTTTGTGTCGCTGAGCGACGTGAGGAACGCATTGAGCGCGTCGAACTGTTTCTCCTCATGTCCACGTAGCTCGCCGAGCACTTCCGGGCGGTTGCCGTGATGCGTGATGTTGTGGATCACGGTCGTATCGACGAACACCGAGATCAGCCGCGTCGAGTCGGTCTCCAGCGCGAGCTTGATGACGTCGAACATCAATCGGGTCTTCTGCACGAACGCCTTCGCGTCGTCGATGTCTTCGGGCGTTTTCGCCTCGACCTTCGGCTTCGGCTTGTATTCCCACTCTTCCGACGAATGCAGCCGTTGTTCGAGTTCTCGCACCGACGTGAAGTACTGATCCATGCGACGTTGATCGGCGGCAGACAGCGAACGGCTCAAACGCTTGGACTGATCGCTGACGAAATCCAACATGCTGCGGCCTTGTTTGAGAGCCTCGACGTTCGCCGCGACTTCAGCGGGGTTGCCTTGCACGAAGAGCGTTTGAAACAGTTTTTTGGGACTTCGTTCGGCGGAGATCGGCGCACCGCTACGCGTGTAGCTCAGCGTCTGGCCCCCTTCGCTGCTCATCGCCAACACGAGTGACGGATACCGTGTCCTGTTGCCGATCTGTTCGGCAGCGAATTGATCGAGCGACACGCCGTTGCGGAAGCCGCCTCGTTCCGGATGCGGCGTTCCCGTGAGGAAACATTTCTCCGCCGCGTGAGCACCGGTGACTCCGGGCAGACTGACGCCGGAGAAGACTGTCATGTTGCTGCGATGTGTCGCGAGTCGTTCCAAGTACGGACTGAGTGTGTAATCCTTGCCCGCTTTCTCGGGAAAGAAGAACTGCGGCAGGATGCCCATGTTCGTTTCAATGGCGACCATGCGGCGCGGAATCGCATCCGCTTTTGATTCGGAAGCAAACGCGGGTTGCATCGCGTCGAGTAACGGCAGAGAAAGGCAAATCCCCGTACTGCGCAAGAAGACTCGGCGATTCAGTTGGTGGGCCATATGTGGGTTTCTCCAAGAGCGAGCAAGAACTCAGGAATTCATCGCGGGATGAGTTTACGGCGAACACACGAACGACGAAACATTCCGGCGAACGAAATAGGACAACCGATACTGTTTCATTCGTCGGCGTCTTTCTTCATCCGCAGGGAACATCCGAGGGGAAACAACTTCCTGCGGATGGCAAGGCCGGGTTGCGGATGAAGAAGAACGTGTTGAATCAGCGGCAATCGTCAACTCGACTCTGATTTGAAATCCGCCAGACTTGTGCGATTGGCAATTGCTACCGTGAGTTGTAAGCAGCCGATATGCTCGCTCGACGTTTAAAGGCATTCAATTCTCTCAAGACAACGTTCGCTCCGTGGAACAAATCACAACAGACATCGCCGACGTCCCCGTTTTGGAAAGTTCGCCTTGTCTGCAAGGTGAGCGGTTGAGTTTCACTGGCACGCTCGCGTCGATGACTCACAAGCAGGCGATGGAGTTGGCTGAGCAACACGGCGGTTCGGCCACGCACGGCGTCAGTAAACAGACCACGATGCTGGTCGTCGGCGAAGAAGGCTGGCCGCTGGAAGAGGACGGCGAACCGTCTGCCAAATTGCAGCAAGTGACCGAGTGGCGGCAGCAAGGACTCGACATCAAACTGTTGCAAGAGTCCGACTGGTTGCACTTGATCGGCTTGGAAGAACGTCGGCGTGACGTGCATCGATTGCTGACGCCAGCCATGCTCAGTCAGTCGCTCAAAGTTTCGGTCGGATTGATTCGCCACTGGGAGCGGATCGGTTTGATCAGGCCGATCAAAAAAGTCTTTCGCTTGCCGTACTTTGACTTTCAAGAGGTCGCCTGCGTCCGCCGTTTATCGGAATTGCTGCAAGCGGGTGTCCCGCAGCACGAACTCGAAGCGAGTCTGGGCAAGCTGCAAGCGATGCTCCCCGGTGCTGAGCGTTCGCTGGCGCAACTGACGCTGCTCGCGCGGGATCAGCATGTTGTCTTGCGTGATGCTGCGGGACTGCTGGAACCGACGACGCGACAACGATTGTTTGATTTTGATCTGCCGACGAACGATGGCAAACAGAGACTTGATGGGACGAATCGGATTGATGAGCCCAATCAGTCGCAGCGGTCCTATTCGTCCCAGGCTTCGTCTGACGGGGTCAAGGTCACCAATACGTTGGGCTTTGAAGACGCCCGACAGCTCACATCTGCCACACACCAAAATTGGTCTGCTCAAGATTGGCTGCAACATGGCAGCCATCTTTTGGAAGAAAACCGCGTGGTCGATGCCATTGAGGCTCTCCGTCTGGCGTTAATCAACGAGCCGACGAATCCCGAAACGCATTTCCATCTCGCCGAAGCGCTGTACCGGTCGGGCAATCTCGCCGCCGCGCTTGAACGATTTCATGTCGCTGTCGAACTCGATCAAACATACCTTGAAGCCTGGACACAGCTCGGTTGCGTCGCAGCCGAGTTGAATCAAGCACAATCCGCCCTCGACGCCTTCGACATCGCGCTGCATTCGCACGCCGATTACCCGGACGCTCATTTCCACAAAGCCGAACTGCTGCATCGCCTCAACCGCGACGAAGAGGCTCGTCCGCACTGGCAGGCGTACCTTGAGCACGATCAACGCGGACCTTGGGCCGATGTCGCTCGGCAACGATTGGGTAAAGAACGCACGATCGCCGAATTGGATTTACCCGCATCATGACAGAGCCCGCAGAATCAGCCTGATAAACATAGTGGGGAATCACTTCATGTCCGACATACCTCGTTCTGTCGAATCCGAATTGCACACCTCTGGAACTTTGCCGAAGTGGGAGATTGCAGAGCTTCCGGAACCGTTGCCGTTTTCGATTCGCAACATGTTCAAGGTAATCGGACCGGGGGCGATTTTGTTGGCGGCGTCGATTGGCGGAGGCGAATGGCTGGTCGGACCGGCGACGGTAATCAAATACGGAGCGGGGGTGTTGTGGATCGCGACGGTGGCCATCGTGTTGCAAGCGATCTTCAATTTGGAGGCGATTCGCTACACGCTTTACACCGGCGAGCCAGCGATTAGCGGCATTATGCGGCTGCGGCCGGGATGCCGCTTTTGGGGCGGCGCATATGTGTTGCTGACGGCATTTCAACTCGGTGTTCCGGCGCTCGCACCGATGTGCGCAACGACGATCTTTTCGGCGTTCGCAGGACGGATGCCGGGGGAGGTCGATGCTGTCACAGGACTGAGCCCCGACGCTCAAATGCTGATGTGGGTCACATACGGAGTCATCCTCGTGACGCTGCTGATCTTGATGTTCGGCGGCACGATTGAGCGAATGCTCGAATGGGCGTCCTGGGGCATGATTGCTTACATTTTCGTGTTCTTGATCGGCGTCAATGTTTGGTTCGTGCCACTGGATATTTGGCTCAGCACGCTCGTTGGCTTCTTCAGTTTCGGGACTTGGCCGAAAGACTTCGATCCAACGTTGATGGCGGCGTTCGCAGCGACGGCTGGGGCAGGCGGGATCGGCAACCTCGCGATCTCGAATTGGGTTCGCGACAAAGGCTTTGGGATGGGCTCGGTTGTGGGCGCGATTCCCAGCGCGATTGGCGCGAAAGAGATTCGGCTGTCGCACGTTGGCAAGGTGTTCGCGATCACGACTGACAGCCTGCGACGATGGCGCGTTTGGTGGCGCTACGTCGTGCTCGATCAAATCTGGCTGTGGGCACTCGGCTGCTTCATGGGGATGTTTCTCAACGTCAATTTGGCGAGAGCAATCATTCCGCCAGGAACTGATCTCGGAAAAATCGGCGCGGGTGCGTTTCAAGCACAATTCCTCGCCGAACATTATTGGTCGGGACTGTGGATGCTGGGACTGCTCAACGGATTTTGGATTCTGTTCTCGACGCAGTTGGGCAACACCGACGTCTTGGTTCGTACCATCACCGATACGCTTTGGACTGCCAGCAGTCGAGTGCGTTCGTGGCGCGATGGGCAGATCGCTCGCGTCTATTATGGCCTGTTGTTTCTCTTCACGGCGTGGGGCTTGGTCGCTGTGCATCTCGGCACTGCGATGCAGCTTTTCCAATACTTGGGGACGATGGCCGGCGTGGTGATGTCGATTGCGGCGGTGCAACTCTACCTGGTCAACACGCGGCTGCTGCCGCCGGAACTGCAGCCGAGTTGGTGGCGACGAGCGGCGTTGCTGCTCTGCGCGGCGTGCTATGCGACGACATCATCACTCGCAATTTGGGCGATGGTAAAGAAGCTGCTCGCGTGAGAAGGAACTCCCATGACTGAACCACTCGTGTCTCTCAACGGCAAATTGATTCCCGCCTCACAGGCGAGTTTGAAAATTTATGACGCAGGAGTTGTTTTCGGCGCGACCGTGACCGAGATGACGCGGACGTTTCGGCATCAACCGTTTCGGTTGGCAGATCATGTCGCGCGATTGTTTCGATCGTTGAAGTCCACGCGCATGGACATCGGCATGTCGCCGGAAGAACTCATCGTGACTTCGTGTGAACTGCTCGCGCACAACACGCAGTTGATCGGTGCCGACGATGAACTGGGCCTGATTCAGTTCGTCACGGCGGGCGAATACGGCTCTTACGTTTCCTCGCGAGACATTGTCGTGCGCAGCGGGCCGACCGTCTGTCAGCACACATTTCCGCTCCCGTTCTCGTTGTGGGCCAAGCGAATGCAGGTCGGTGCGCACGTCGTCACGCCGAACATTCGACATGTCCCGCCGCAGTGCTATGACCCGTCGATGAAGAATCGCAGCCGTCTGCACTATTACCTCGCCGATCAAGAAGCGCGGCTGGTTGATCCGCAAGCGATTGCCTTATTGCTCGATGTGGAGGGCAACATCACTGAAACCAGCGGTGCGAATTTTCTGATCGTTGATCGTGGCACAATCGTCTCGCCAACACCGCGAAACACTCTCTCTGGAATCAGCCGTGCGACGATCATCGAGCTGGCAGAAAAGCTTGGCATTCCGTTCGTCGAACGAGACTTTCAGGCAGCCTCGGTGATGAGCGCCGACGAGGCCTTCTTAACGGGCACGTCAATCTGCCTCTGCCCCGTCACGAAGATCAACGGCGTGATCATCGGCGATGGTGAACCCGGAAGCGTTTATCGGCAATTGATCACCGCGTGGAGCGACATGGTGGGCGTGGATGTTACCGGGCAGTTCTTCGCGCGATTGTAAGAACACGGTTGTGAGAAACTGTCAGCGAAGTCAGCCCAATTCAAGCTCGCAGTAACTTGCTCCGAAACTTGGCGGAAGTCATGCTCCCCGCCGTTGCGATGTCGAGTGAAGTGACGCCGCAGCCCGGTTTCTCAAACCGGGTCGCCCTGTTCGCTCGGTTTGGAAATCCGGGCGACGAAGGGGCAAAGTCAATTTTCTCGCAGCCGCCATCTCGCTCAGGAACTTTGTGCTATGCCGAATTCATCTTCCGAAGAGACGCAGCTCAGCCGTCGTGACGTCTTGGCGACCGCACTCGTTGCCGGAGCCGCATCCGCGTTCAATTCTGTTCCATCTCAAACTTTTGCCGCCGAGGGAAAGACCGTGACTAAAGGTCGAATCAAGCAATCAATCGTGTTCTGGTGCTTCAACGTTTCCGAAGAAAAATGGACCATCGAAAAGACTTGCGAAGCCGCGAAACAAACCGGCTGCGTTTCCATCGAGATCTGTGATCCGAACACTTGGCCCACTTTGAAGAAGCACGGCCTGATCTGTGCCCTCGCTCCCAACGGAATGCCGGGAGCCCCCTTCATGAAGGGATTGAATAACCCGAAATATCACGCCGAGGTGATTGCTCGCACGAAAGAGATGATCGACAACTGCGCGACCGCTGGCTTCCCCAGCGTCATCGCCTTTACCGGCTACAAATGGAACGACGCCGAAGACCCGAAGAGCGGCGAGATCTCGCTCGACGAGGGAGCTGCGAACTGCGTGAAGGGGCTCAAGGAACTCTGTGGTTATGCAGAGAAGAAGAAAGTCACGATTTGCTTGGAGCACCTCAACACTCGCGACAGCTCGCACCCGATGAAGGGACACCCCGGCTATCAGGGAGACGACATTGACTACGTCGCAAACATCGTCCGCAAGGTCGGCTCACCCAGTGCCAAATTGCTGTTCGATATCTATCACGTGCAAATCATGAACGGCGATGTGATCCGCCGGCTCGGAGAATGCAAAGACGTCATCGGCCACATCCACACCGCCGGCAATCCCGGCCGAGCGGAACTCGACGACAAGCAAGAAATCAACTACCCGCCAATCATGCGCAAGCTGATCGAACTGGGATATGACGGCTATGTCGGCCAAGAATTCATCCCCACTCGCGACGCGCTCACCGGCCTGACTGAAGCAGTCAAACTCTGCGACGTGTGATGTTGCCGCCGACTCGCCCCATCGAGCTTGTCTCGGTGGATTTGGGCTTTTGCACTACGAACTCTTTCACTGAAATTGCCGCGTGCCGTAGTACAAAAGCCCACGAGCCACTGAGGCAAGCTCAGTGGGGTGAGGTTAGGACGGGTTCACTTAAACGACGACAGCCGCTCCTTAGCCAACTGCGTGAAGCGATCCGCCAACGGAAACTTGGCCAACTGGACCAACTCTTTTCGCGCGACGTCGCTTTGCCCCGCTTCGAGCAGCGACGCACACCGCAGCCAGCGGGCTTCTGTTTCAAACGCTGCACCCGTCGCCAAGCGGATCGACTTCGCCAACCAGCGAGCGGCGTCGCGATGTTGGCCACGCAGGTGCGACGCCTTGCCGCGCCAGAAGAGCGTGTGCCCTTTCGGCTTCTCGGTCGGAAAGGTTTCGTCCCACTGATTGATCACATCGAGCGCGGCTTCGAGCTGCTCTGTTTCGAGGAACTCGCGGATCGCCTGCGGGTATGCCCCCATGCGAGCGGCCTTCACTTGTGGCGGGATGATTTTGCCGTCGACCAATTCCGCGCGGCGATACAGCACCTGGGCCTCTTCGAGTTTGTCCTGCCACAGCCGCGCATCCGCCGCCGCGATGATCGCTCGCCGATACGCCGCGCGAGCATCTTCATCCAAGCGTTGTCCTTTCGTCAGTTGTTCGACACGCGTGAAAGTTTGCAACGCTCGGTCGGGTTGTTCGAGTTCGCTCCCTAACAACCGAATCACCTGAGCCAACGAATCGAGCCGTTCCGACAACGGGCTGTCGGGCGTCAGTGAGGCTTCAAACGCCGCGATTGCCGCATCGACTCCGGCATCCGTCCGCAACAAATTTAACGCCAACAGCCGCTGCACGGCGGGAGTCTCTTGCGGGTGATCCGGTTTGAATTTCTCTAACCAACGCCGTGCGATCTTGATCGCCTCTTCCGATCGCTCACCGTCGGAAAGCACGTGCGCAAATTCGCGAAGGTGTGTCGCGTCGAGCTTTTCCGGATCGTAGGTTGACGCCAATTTCGCGTACTCGGTCGGATGCCCCTGCCCGATGTCGTCCGTGACGTGCTGAATTTCGTAAACGTCCAGCGGCCACTTCGCCGTCTGTGTTCGGCCGCTCGGTTCGGTGACAGTCAGCGTGACGTCGAATCGCCCGAGCGCGAGATAAACGTGCTCGGCCTCGGCACCTTCAGCGTTTTGGCCGTCACCGAACTCCCACCGATATTTCGTTCCGGCCGGGAACGACTCCGTGTGATCGGCCCGAAATCGAACTCGCGTGAACTGACCATTCGAGCGATTCTCCGGCCAGAGTGAATCGACGATCGTCGGTTCAAAGGTCGGGACGATCCCCTCCTTCGTTTCGTACCGCACGACGCTTGTCGTATGCGGAGCCACAAACACCGTCTCCGGAATCGCCTCGAACGCCATCCCCGATGTCGGCGTCCGCCAACCGAGAAACGCCACCTGCCGTAGCGTCACTTCTTCGTGGTAGTACTCGACGAAGTGCAGACCGGCAGTCAGCTCAATCGTCACGTTCTTCTCGCCCCGAATGCCGCGCTCTTCCGTGTGCCGACCCGGCCAATGAATCAGCTCCTTGCCGTCGAGAAACGAAAACGACGCCTCGTTCGACGCCGTGCAAAACTGATACGTCCCGGCCACCGGAATCTTCAGCCAACCGCGATACGCACTCATGTAATCATCGGAAGAGCCAAACGGATTGAACCCGTCGGAGATGCGCCGTTGATATCTCGCTCCGTGAGCGCGAACGCTCTCCGACCAGAGCTTCGTAAACTCCTCGATCGTTTTCGGGTTATCCCCTTCGGGACGCTGCTTCGTGGTGAGCACCAAACCCGCGCGAGGCACCCAGGCCCCTTGCGGTGCTCCGACTCCCGGCACTTCGGTCACGTTGAGTTGCTCAGCCGCGCGATTCGCACCGGCATTACCGAAGTACACCACGAACCGACTCCCCGTTTTCGCGTCCGTCGCACGGAACGAAATCAATGCAGAATGAGCCGCATCCAAAAACGTCACCTGAAACGGCACGGGGTTTCCGGCGTGATTGAAGACTCGCAAGTCGTGCCCGTCCGCGCGACACCGACCGAGCGTCAACAGCTTCACCGCCGCGACATCGACCGATGCGTCGTCCGCCGGTTGTGCGATCTCCACAATCGCCCGCTGCGAAAAGTCCGCCGCCTGCCACGACGGCTCGGCTCCAATCAACGTCATCAATAACAGAACGACTTGAGGCATCATGCGCTGGTCCTGATTCAAAAGGCGGCAAAGCCGCAAAGTAACCCGAAGCGTCAGCGAGGGCGGACGCTCCACGAGTCTCTCATATTTATAGTTCCTTGAAGCGACTGCCTTCGCTAACGCTTCGGGTTACTTTGTAGGTCAACCGCCGCTCGCGAATACCAGTCGATGAGCTTCGGGATTTCCCCCAATTGTGCAAGCGTCCGGACTCGATGACGAAAGCCGAGTGTGCCAAAGATCGGTGAGTACCCATGATGGTGATCGGCAATCGCCAACGCTTGAGCAACGTCTTCCGGCAACAGCGCAGTGCGATCGCGACTAGCCGCCAACCATCGGGCAATCCAGAGCGTCGCCGGAAAAATCAGGGCCAGACTTTGAAACCCCTCGACCAACGGAATGTCGTAATACGCCGCGCCGCAAAAATGCAGCCCCTGAACCTTCACGCGAAAGTAGCGAGTCCACAACTCTTCGCATTCCGCAGGGAAGCCAAAAGGTTGTTCGAGCGACTCGAACGGAACCTCGCGAAAGATCGACTGCAATGCCGGGACGTTGCCGGTGCCGCGAGCAAATCGCGTCGCCGCTCGAAACAGCTTCCAGCGCCCGCGCCATCCGGCCGACAGATCCGCCGCCGTGTCTTTGCGAGCGTATTGAGCGGCCAACAACCGAAACTGCACACGAGCGACCGCACTCGGCTCTGCGCTGCTTGCCGACCGTCGCGACTCGATCGGCAACTCTTCGTCGGCCGCCTGACGAATGAGATCCAGAAACTCGGTCAGCCGCGCACCCGCGAGCTTCTCGAACCTCGCTTGCTCCACCAAGTTCAACCAGAAAAACGTCCGCTTCAATTTCAACGTGATCGGCACGCCGGGGCTCGCCAGCGATGCGTCGATCGCGTCGACAAACCTCAGCGCATCCGACCAATCGACAACCCGCTCACGCGATGAGATCAGCGGCGGGGGCATCTTCTCGTACCCGTCGGGAACGACCGCTCGCGCAAGCTGTTTGATTTCGTCGGCGTTCTGACTCATCGTCCGGCCACGATTCGCCACGACCGACGGGCAACTGAATCGCAGACTGATCGTCACTTTCTTTCCGGCCGGATGAAACGCATACGGATAAATACGACACGGAAGCGGCTTCGCCGCTTCGCCGAACTTCGCGTGAATGCGACACAAGCCCTGCTCATTGAGAAAGACGCAGGCTCCGTCCGTTTGATGAGCGAGCCGATACCGTTTCGCCCACGGCGGCCCGGCATGCCACTCGAACAAGGCGTTGGCGGTCGGCGTTCCGTCCTGCTCGGTCCACCCTTGCGACAGAATGCGCTGCCGCTCTTCCTCAGTGACCTCGATCGCGTGCTGCCGACAACAGCCACCGCAGTTGTGACAACTCCAGTTCTGAATCGTCGGCAATGTCAGCGAAAGGGCCATCGTTGTCGGCACCTGTCTCGCGATGACTACTTCTTCGTGGCCGCCACCATCGACGCCGCGAATTCACCGACTTCACGAATGACGTCAGTCGCGGATGCCGAACCGTTCGCGATTCGCTCCAGATGCCGCACGATCGCCGAACCGACGATAATCCCGTCCGCCAACCCGCGCAGCGTGTCGACTTGCTCGGGCTTGCTCACTCCGAAACCGACCGCCAACGGCAGGTCCGTCTTGCCGTGCAGGCGTTTGAGTTGACCGGACAACTCGACGGGAAGTTGATCCCGCGCTCCGGTCGTCCCAGCGATCGAGATGCAATACACGAAGCCGCTCGCCGTCCGCACGATTCGATCTTCACGTTCAGAAGTCGTCGTCGGAGCCACCAACTGAATCGCGTCCAAACCGTGACCGCGAATGATGCTCGCCACCTCGGCAGCTTCGTCAGCGGGAAGATCGGGAATGATCAGCCCAGAAAACCCAGCCTCTTTCGCCCGTGCCACGAAGGCCGTTGCTCCCATGCGAAAGACGATCGCATATGAGACCATCGCCACCAGCGGCGGGATCTTTGAACCGTCAGGACCACTCGTGAGTTGCTGAACTCCGGCGAAGATGTCGTTGACGTGCAGCCCGCGCGACAGCGCCCGCGTGTAACTCGCTTGAATCACCGGCCCGTCAGCGATCGGGTCGCTGTAAGGAAAGCCGACTTCAATCAGATCGACACCTCGGCTCGCCAGTTCGCGGATCAACGCCATCGACGTCGGCACGTCCGGATCGCCGACGGTGACGAACGGCATGAAGGCCATGTGACCTTGTGCCTTGAGTGTCGCGAATGTGGCTGCGATGCGAGTCGGTTGAGTCATGACAAAACTTCGTCGCCGGCCTTGCCGACATCCAGAATGCTAAGCAGGCCCG
>JAYUFI010000452.1:0-5328 GCA_043738805.1 Planctomycetaceae bacterium
CGCCAGTCGACGTGGAACCGTCGTTGGTCTGTGGGCGTTACTGACTGGCGTCGTCGTCGTTGCTGCCATCGACTCCTACGGCTATTTGGCCGTGCAGGAGGCTATGCGAAAACGTGCTTGGACCGGAGCGGCGCTCACGCAGGGCATGTTCGCGATTGCGGCAATTCCGGCGTCGCTGGTGGGTTCTTTTGTCGGCGTCGCGATCGGTCTTTTCATCGTGCGATTCGGTAAGAGCCGCTCGAACGATCAGATCTCGCCTCATGGTGCCGAGCCGCTGCCCGACGGCCCGTTCGTGGACGAGCGATCGCAGCGTCACAAGATTGCCATCGCGGCATCAGTCGTGTGGCTTGTCACTGGCATGGTGGTGGGAACGGTCAAGTTGAAAGCGACGGAGGTTCGCTTTCGTTACGACTTTGAGTGGCTGGCGCTCACGCTCTTTTTGCTGGCGACGGCGGTGTTGCCGGGGGTTTTGGTTTCGAAGTCCATCAAGCAGTGGTGCGAGAAGCGCGATCTGCAAGACAGGCCGTCGATCTTTGGTTGGCTGCGAGCGACAGCGGTGTTGGGCTTCGCAATGACGCTTCCCTTTGTGATGTTCACGACCGGATTGCTCGATGGTTTGGTCTCGCAAGCCCTCGTTTGGGAAGGCAGGACGTTCGCGATGCTGTTGCCGATCGGGTTGATCGGTTTCATCGCGCTGCCGTGGGCGAGCGTCGTGTTGTGGCAAGCTCGGTTCTTGCTGACTGGGGCGACCGGTGATTCGCTGGTCGACGATGCACGGCGACGGCAGCATCGGCGAGTCGTCATCGGGACCGTTCTGGCGATGCTGGTCGCGGTGGCGTTGGTGATTAGTGTCCCGACGGGACCGCAAACGATCGAAGTCACAACGCGTCACGCAGCGGTGGAAAATGGTCATTTCACATTCGGTTACAGCGTGCAGAACGTCCCCGGCTGGAATGTCTGGCTGACGCTGGAGAACGCTCAGTTGATCAATTCGGACTCACCGCATCTTGAAGATCATGGCCCGGTCGTCGTCAGTCGTTATCAAACCAAGTTGGTCGGCAACGGTCGCGTCCGAGTCCCGCTCGAATACCTGCCGACGACGGATGAAGGACGCGGCAAGATGCTCGCGTCGATCGGACCATCGGAAGGGGATCGTGCGATTCTTCAACCACGAGTTCAGGTCAGCCGCTTGGCGTTTCAAACCGAGTCGCTCATGCGAGTATGGGCGATGCTGCTGATGCTGCCGGAGGGACAAACTCCCGATTCGCAGTTGATCGAGCCGACCGGATCGCCGGCCGCGCCCCGTTACAAAACGATCGAGCCTCCCGCTCAACCGAAGCTGGCACCGTTCGAGGGAGCGTATGACCAAGGCCGAGTCGAGTTCGTCGCGCTGCGACGGCATCCGGCAAACGGACAGCCGAGCTGGAAGCCGAATGGCGACCTATTGACCGAAACCGGCTTGCCCGATTTGGGCGGATCGAGTTCCGCTGGCGGCAAGGTCATCCATGAAATCATCGTCCGAGTTCACAGCGAGACCGGTCTGCCCTCGCGGCCTGAGCTGCGGTTTACGCCGACGTCGGGGTTCGTGGGAATGGGCTCAACGCTGCATGGTCCCACAGACAAGCAGTCGTACTCGACGCTGATTCGCACCATCGCGTGCCCGCCCGACGCACGTCAGATGACGGTCGAAGTCGGTGTGGCTGACGGTGAATGGCGCTCGAAGCTGTCGTTCGATCGCCATCAGAATCAGCGCCAGTTTGGGATGTCGCACATCGGTGGCTCGGACGGTTCCTGGGAAGGTTCTGTCCGCACCACAAACACCTCCGGCGAGACCGTGCCGCTGGCCTTCAGCTACTCGCACCGCGACGACTACGAAACGCGACTGGTCTACGAGCGAGCCGACGGCACGATCATCCGCATGCCCGAAGAAGGTTCGGGGGGCGGGACCGGAGTGATCAACTCCATCACGACTCTGCCCGTCGCCGAGTTCGAAAGCATCCGCAAGTTCCACGTCCAAGCCCGCCGCTACCAATGGGTCGAGTTCCGCAACGTCTCGTTGCAACTCGGCCATCGGACGAAAGTCGAAGTGCAAAGTGCGAGGTGAGCCTTCCAACTCTGGCCGCTTTCACACGACGCGCTGGACGCAGGTGCTCGCCGCGCGAGGCAGTTCGCCGGACGCGAAGCGTCTGCTCCGCGAGTTGTGCGAGACCTACTACGCTCCGGTGGAGTTGTTCGTGCGACGCTATCGTGTTGGCGATGACGCCCGCGACCTGACTCACGAGTTCATTGCCAAGCTGTTGGAAGGGAATAGCCTCGTTCATCTCGACCGGACGCGCGGCCGGTTTCGATCGTACCTTCTCGGCGCGGTGAAGCATTTCCTGGCGGACTTCGAGGACCGTCAGCAAGCGGCTCGCCGAGGAGGCGAACGCGATCCGCAGTCACCCGATCAACCAACAGGCCCGATCGCCGCTGTTCCAAGTCACCTCATCGAAATCGCCGATCCGCACGGATTCCCCTCGGACGCTTTCTTCGACCGGCACTGGGCCGTGGCGATTGTCGATCATGCCATCGAGACGCTCCGTCAAGAAGCCGTGGCCGCAGGCGATCAGGTCCGGTTCGACATCCTCAAACGCTGGCTCGTGGCACCCGCGGACCAAGAGACCACGATCGCCGCCGCTCACTCGTTGAACATCACCGAGGAGGCGCTCCGAGTCGCCGTTCACCGACTCCGCAAACGCTTTCGCGAAGCGGTGAAATCACGCATTGCGGACACTGTGAGCGCCCCCGCCGACATCACGGACGAACTCAACTACCTGATCAGTGCGCTGGCGACGTCGCCGCAGGAAGACGGTTGATTTGTGGTGTGCCGTGCAATGCCAAGATCAAACCCGACTGCGCTCTGCGCGGAGATGTGGACGGAGATAGGCGCACGCGATTTGCAGGAAGAAGAACCCACCAACTCCGCATCCAATCGCCAAGCCGAGTAAGGCGGTCCACAAACTTTGGGTGAGGAGATATCCGCCGGCCAAAACGCCACCCAGCGGGAAAACTCCGGCCACAAGCATTGCCGCCCACACCTGCCAGTGGCGGAGAATGGACCAGTAACATCGCCGAGAATGTTGCCATCGCTGATCCGCTGGCAGGTCAGCGAGTTCAGGCAACGAAGTGACCGACCAATACCATCGCATGAATTCGTTTCCTTCTCTCAGTAAATCGAAAAATGATTCCAAGGGTTCGTGCCGAAGATCATCACGAAGAGATAATCGACAACCATGACACCACCGACGATCAATGCCCATCGCCGATTGATTCCGCGGAATCGTCCGCCGGTGAGGAGGAACCCAAAGAGGAACACACTCGGAATCAAATAGGACAGGAGCAATCCGTAGGGTCTGGCCATGATGGAATCGGGTGAGACAGAACCCGCTGACAGGCCAAGGATTTTGATCAGCGGCATGACAACATCGGATCGCAGCCACAGCGCGACCTTGATCTTGGGAATTTGGAAAAGAGCCAAGACAGGGATTTCACCGCTCCACACGTCTCCGATGAACGGCAGCGTCAGAATGCTCAGCGTCAGATAGGCCGTGATTCCCTTGAGCAGGTACTCGATGGAACGGCCTTGCGATTGTGCGTCCGGCGCGTTGCTGGCATCACGAGGCGATTCAGAGGGTTGCATGGTATTGAGGTGCCTTTGGTTCCACGCTTTGCGCGGTGATTTTCGACACGTTACTCCTGAATCGCTTGTGCGGTTTCGACCAATAATCGTTGTAAGCCTGATTGCAGGTGCAGGCTGATGTGCGGTTGGTCGGTCCGGTGGAGGTTGAGAAACGACCAATAGCCGTATTCGTTCGGCGGCAGCTTCGCGGTTTGGTGGTCGAGTTCGATCTTCGAGTCGGGCGGCACGACTTGCAGCACGCTCTCGCCGAATCGCAGAACGGCCCCGGATTTCAGGCGGTGCTTTTCATCGAACTTCGGGCCGGTGACGAGCGCTCGTCCGATTTCGGGGCCACGAGGTTGGACAATGCGACTCGCGCCTTGCTCTTTGACGAAGTGATGCACCCAATCCAGCGGCGTGTGATGCAACATCGAAATCTCGACGTCGGCATCGGTCGCGTTCCAGAGAAAGAACTCCGGCACGAGCTTCACGGTTTGGTTTTCCGGCCAGATCAAACGATGTGAGCGACGCGGGTCGGCTTCGATTCGCACGGCGTCGAGCGGGTCGCTTTTCACTCGCACACCCAGCCGCAAGCCTTGCAGGGATTCACCCCAGCGGATGTCTTTGAACTCGTCATCGGGGTGCTTGCCGGCGGCACGCAGTTCCTGGACCTGCTTCGTCAACCAGCGCGGTTGCGGCGCATCGAGCCACAGGTCGAGCAGCAGATCGTTCTTGCTGAATGGCGTTGCGAAACGGACAGACCAGAAGCCCGGCTCGATGTCCGCCAGGTCGAGCGTCGGCTTCGGCACGTCGAGCGCTCGTACTTCGCGAGCCGCCAGCGTCATCTTCGTTTGCCCGCGATCGTGAATGCGGACATTCAATAGATGGCGGTCCTCCATGCCGAAGTCCCAGGTCAACAATTCCGGCACCGTCACAGTCAGCGGTTGATCGGTGTTGTTTCGCAGCGACAGTTGAAACTTCACTGCGTCGTTGCGATCCGATTTCCCGATCACGAACTCAGTGTTGCCCGACGACCAGCCAACTCCGACCGACCAACCTTCGCCACCGTCCACCCACCGCGCCGCGGTCCCATTGTCCCATTGCTCCAGCTTGAATTGAGCCAACTCGTAACTGAGCAGCGGCACCTTCGTCGTCTCGCCCGCTTTCACCGTGACGGTCAGTTTCTTTTCGAGATATCCGGCTCGCTCGTGCCAGACGATGAAGTCATGCTGACCGGCCGGCAACCCAGCAATCTCAAACTGCCCTGCTGAGTCCGTCACCGTTGCAAACGGGTGCTCCAACGGCAACACGAACGCTTGCTTCCACGGTTGCAGATCGCTGACGATCTTAAACGGAAATCTTTCCGGAGTGTTGTGGAGTTCGGCACCAAGAGAAAGCGACTTCTCCGGGCCAACAACCACGTTGAATGCCGAACCCCGCAGCGGTTGCGAATGAAAGTTGATTGCAAGCGAATCGGTGTTCTTCAACAGAATTGGTTGCCCCGCGCGCATCACTGCTACATGCGGTGAGAACCGCGCGGCGTCATTAGTCAGCACGAACGGCTCGCTCGGTGACGGTTCGGGAACAAATCCCTTCGGTGCCGTTCGCAAATAGATGACTGCGTTGGCTAAGCCCTGTTCTTTCGACACTAGCAACGACTCATCCCACCC
>JAYUFI010000453.1:0-5317 GCA_043738805.1 Planctomycetaceae bacterium
GGCGGAGTTGCCCAAGTATCCGACGAAGCGGGCGGTGACGTTGCCGGCGTTGCATCATGTGCAGGACGCGCTGCGGTGCGTGCCGCTCGAAGCGATCAAGGAGATCGCCGAAATCCTCGATCAGCATCCGGCGGAAGTGTACGACACGATGAGCTTCTACGGCTTCTTCCGCGACCCGGAACACAAGCTCGGCAAGAATCGGCTGCAAGTCTGCCGCAGCCTGTCGTGCATGTTGCGCGGCGGCGAGGAAGTGCTGGCCGAACTCTGCCAGAAATATCACCTGCAGCCGGGGGACACGACTCCCGATGGCAAGTTCACGCTCGAATTCGCCGAATGCCTCGGAGCCTGCGAAGGTGCCCCCTGCATGTTGGTCAACGACGAATGCCACATGTGCCTGACGACGGAAACGGCCAGCGATGTAATTGAGAAGTTGGGGTGAGCGGTTGCCTTTACTCCGAAGGAGTTGCGTCACATAGCCCAGGGTTGCCGCGCTTCGCGGCTACCCTGGGTTCGGAATACGAAATCATTGTTTTGTACCCTGAAAGGGTTCCGTCACATTGGAACGAGCCATGTCGCAATCCCTCTCGAACGTCATCATCCACATCGTGTTTTCCACGAAGGACCGATTGCCGTTGCTCGCAGACAAGAACATTCGAGAACAGATGCACGCTGAACTCGGCGGGACAACGAAAACATTGAATTGTCCACCGATCATTGCCGGCGGCGTCGAAGACCACATTCACCTGCTCGCACGCCAATCGCGGACGATTACGTTGGCCGATTGGATCAAGGAGTTGAAACGAGTCACGTCAATCTGGATCAAAGACAAGGGGCCGCAGTTCAAGGATTTTGCATGGCAAGCCGGTTACGGAGCGTTTTCAGTCAGCCAATCACAATTGAATCATGTCATCGAGTACATCCAAAAACAGGAAGAGCATCACAAGATGAAGGATTTCAAAACGGAGTTTCGTGAGTTTCTCGAACGGCACGAGATCGAGTATGACGAGCGATATGTTTGGGATTGATTGGCGAATCGCGGATGACGCAACCCCGTTGGGGTAGAACAAATCGTCGTATCTGTTACCCAGGGTAGCCGCGATGTGCGGCAACCCTGGGCTATGTGACGCAATCCCTTCGGGATAAAGACAAGAACAACGAACGACACCAAACATCAAAACACAACTGAAAACGGACCAAGGACAGATCCAACGTGCCAACTTTTGAACCAGTTTTGTTGAGACGGATCGGCAAGCCGAACAGTGCTTCGCTGGAAACTTATCGTGCGGATGGCGGCTATCGAGCGCTCGAAAAGGCGCTGAAGATGGCTCCGGCGGAGGTCACGGAAACCGTCAAGGCGTCGGGCTTACGAGGCCGAGGCGGGGCAGGGTTTCCGACCGGCGTGAAGTGGACGTTCTTGCCGAAGGAAGCGACGACGGTTTATCTCGCGGTCAACGCCGACGAGTCCGAGCCGGGGACGTTCAACAACCGCATCATCATGGAAGGCGATCCGCATCAAATCATCGAGGGGATCGCCATCGCCTGCCACGCGATCAAGTGCGGGACGGCGTACATCTATTTGCGGTACGAGTTCGGCCGCAGCTATCGAGCACTCAAGCAGGCGGTCGAGGATTGCTACGAAGCGAACCTGCTCGGCAAAAACATTCTCGGTAGCGGCAAAGACCTCGACGTGTATCTGCATCGCGGGGCGGGAGCGTACATCTGCGGCGAGGAGACCGGGCTGATCGAAAGTCTGGAAGGGAAGCGCGCGTGGCCGCGGATCAAGCCGCCGTTTCCGGCCATCGAAGGGCTGTTCCGCAAGCCCACGATCGTGAACAACATCGAGACGCTCGCGTGCGTGACCCACATCCTGGATCGGGGCGTCGAGTGGTTCAAGTCGATGGGCGTGCCTCCCGACCCGGCCAACCCGCGCGACGCCGGCAGCTATGGGCCGAAGCTGTATTGCGTCAGCGGTCATGTCAATAAGCCGGGCTGCTACGAACTGCCGATGGGCATCACCGCTCGCGCCCTGATCGACGACTACGCGGGCGGCGTCTGGAAAGGCCGCAAGGCGAAAGCGGTCGTCCCCGGCGGCATGAGCATGGGCTTCCTCACCGAGAAGGAACTCGACACACCGCTGGACTTCAACGGTCCCGGAAAAGTCGGCTGCCTGGGTTTGGGAACGGCGGCGGTGATGGTCGTCGATGACCAGACCAACATCGTCGAGGTGCTATACAACAGTTGCCGGTTCTACTCGCACGAGAGCTGCGGCCAATGCACTCCCTGCCGCGAGGGGACCGCCTGGATGACGAAAATCCTGGAACGCATCCTCGACGGCCGCGGCCAACTCCGCGACATCGACCTGCTGCTGGAAGTCGCCAACGGCATCGGCATCATCCCCGGCACGACGATCTGCGGCCTCAGCGACGGAGCCGCCTGGCCCGTCAAAAACGCCATCAACAAATACCGCAGCGACTTCGAGGAGTGGATCAACAGCGGGAGGAAGAGCAGTTTGGTCTCGCTGAAAATGAATCAGGGACACTAACTTCTCACTCGAACGTGCGTCGTGTGGCGCACGCAAAACGTCAGGTCATTTGCAGGAGGCAAATCAATGGAAGACACAACTCGTCATGCGGAGCTAGGCAAGTTGATTTGGGAATCACCAACGGCACGCCCGGCCCCAAAGCCGGTGAACTATTTCTTTAGTGGACTCTTTGTTGCGTTAGCCCTGATGTTGTCGATTGCCGTCGTTCCAATGATTGCGAATGCACGAGACGCTCTCGACCGAAATGCAGGACTCGCAGGCGGAGTCATGATTCTGATACTCGCAGGTACGGGTGCTTGGATTTTCGTTCGAGCCAAAGGCCCCTGGAAATTGCGTGGAGTACAATTCTTCGAGCGTGGAGTTGAATTTGGGCCGCCGAAAAATCGACGAGGATTTGCGTTCGCTGATTTGGAACAGATTTATTTCGAGCCGGTGTCGGAGGCTTCTCATCAAGGCGATCGAGCGGCTGCCGTTGCTCGACTGACATTATCAGTGATGGCTGGTAATCCGGCCGGGATTGGATACGCGGTTGGAAAACTGACCGCGCAAAAAGTTGAAGCGTTTGCGGTAATCAAGGTTGTTGGCGAACGTGAATTTCGAGTCGCCATGTTCGACGGAGCCGCAACTCGGCTGTCGCCGTACGTCGAGGGTGCGTGCCGACGTGCGGGAGTGGCATAGTTTGTAGGACGATGTTGTTCATGAATGGAATCTTTTAACCGCAACTCTTGCTCTTAGAGAGTTGCGGTTAAACACTTTGAGCGATCATTGGGAGTTTAAACATGCCCGCCACACTTTCCCCCGAACTCGAACTCTTTGTGGAAGAGGAAGTCAATTCCGGCCACTTCGCCTCGCGCGAGGCGGTGATCGAGGCGGCGTTGTGGGACATGCAGCAACGTCGAACCGAGTCGCCGGAGATCAAGGAATTACGACGCTTGTTGGCAGAGTCCGACGAGGACTTTATTGAAGGGCGAGTGCGATATTTCAACAGCGATGCTGAACTCAGAACACTGGAAGAAGAAATCAACGCCCGTGGTCGAGCACGGCTTGAAGCGGAGCGGGAGCCAGCATGAGTCGTTATGCCGTCGGCGAGCGAGCCATTGCGGACATGGACGAAATCTGGTCGTACATCGCTCGCGACAACCCCGAAGCGGCCGAACGGCAAACTCGCCGGTTCTTTGACCGTTTCGAGCAACTCGCTCGCCAACCTGATCTCGGCGAGTCAGTTGGCTATCTTACAGCAGGTTTAAGGCGAAGTTTGGTTGGCAATTATTTGGTGTACTACGAAATTGAAACCGACCATGTCCGAATCCGAAGAGTCCTTCACACCGCGCGCGACGTGAGAAAGTTCTTTGGCGGCGACGAGTAATTCAACATTAGTGACGATTAGTGTTCCCAAAAGAAACAGATCGAAATGCCCACAGTCACAGTCAACGGCAAAGAAGTTTCCATCGGCGATAGCGAGCGCCTGAATTGCATTCAGGCGGCGAAGCGTGCTGACATTGAGATTCCGCACTATTGCTGGCATCCAGCGCTGACCGTTGTGGCCAGTTGCCGTATGTGCCTCGTCGAGGTTGGCGACAAGAAGCCGGATGGCACGGTGGCGATGGTGCCCAGAGTCGTGCCGGGGTGTCAGACGCCGGTCAAGGACGGGACGGTCATCGTCACGAACTCGGCGAAGGTCAAGCAGGCTCAAGCGGCGACGCTGGAGTATTTGCTGCTCAATCATCCGCTCGACTGCCCGACGTGCGATCAAGCGGGCGAGTGCTTCCTGCAAGACTACACGTACAAGTTCGGCCACATGCAGAGCCGGCTGATGGAGCCGAAGGAACTCAAGCCGGACAAGGACTACATCGGCGACCAGATCACGCTGTTTACCGATCGCTGCGTGATGTGTACTCGCTGCGTGCGATTCACTCGCGAAATCAGCGGCACCGGCGAGCTGCAAGTCATTAACCGCGGCAGCCACGAAGAGATCGACATTTTTCCCGGCCTGCCGGTCAACAACAAACTGGCTGGCAACGTCGTCGATCTCTGTCCGGTCGGAGCGTTGTGCTCGAAAGATTTTCTTTACAAACAACGAGTCTGGTGGCTGAAGTCCGCCGACAGCGTCTGCCCGGATTGCTCGGCCGGTTGCAGCATCAAGGTCGATCAGAACAACGAGACCGTCTTCCGCCTGAAGCCGCGCAGCAATCCGCAGGCTCAGGGAGACTTCATGTGCGACGACGGCCGCTTTGGTTGGAAGTACATCCACTCCGACCAACGCCTCAAGCGGCCTGAGATGTCTCAAGGCGACCGCCGAGTCGCCGTCGATTGGGACACCGCTCTGACCTCGACTCGCAACGCCCTCAAAGAGGCCGCAACGAAGAATCCGAAAGCGGTCGCCGCCGTCCTCTCACCGTGGATGACCGTCGAAGAGGCGTACCTGCTTGCGAAGCACTTGAAGAGCCTCAGTCCCGACGTTCGCTTGGCACTCGGCCCGGTGCGAGTCGAAGGCCAAGACGACCACTACCCGAAAGATGTCCGAGGCAACGCGACTGACAAACCAAAATTCACGATCCGCGCCGAGAAGTGTCCGAACCGCCGAGGTGTTGAGGCCGTGCTGCAACACTTCCAAGGTTCGATCAGCAGCATCGGCGACGTCCTGGGTGACGCCGCCGAAGGCCGCATTGACACGCTCTACTTCGTTGGCGGAGACCCGCGCGGCGGTTTGGATGAATCACACGCTGCAGCGTTTGCGAAAGTGAAAACACTGATTGTCCAAGACATCCTCCCCTC
>JAYUFI010000454.1:0-5314 GCA_043738805.1 Planctomycetaceae bacterium
CTTGCACTTGCGAACGGCCGATTCGAATTCCGGCTGCGTGAAGTTGGCGGTGTAAGCGACCTGCGGGTCACCCGCGAGATCGATATCCGTGAGTGGCAGATCGACGGTCCCTTGCTGCAGTTGCAGGCAGGTTTCATCGACTCGGTCGCACGCGGCATCAAAGGCAGCACGCAGGTCCGCTCCTTTGGTTCTCGCGTGAGCGACCACCAAAATCGTTTTCTGCACATGGTCGAAGATGACCATCCGGTCGTAGAACGCAAACGACATGTCGGGGAGCTTGCGGTCGTCGTGCGGAGCATTCGGCAGCCGCTCGGCATAACGGACGATGTCATAACCCGTGTACCCGACCGCTCCGCCGCAAAATCTTGGGAGCTTCGGATGCGGGGCCGCTCGATAACTAGCAATGAGCGTTTCCAATTCCTTCAGCGGATCGACCACGGTGCGCACTGTTTCCGGTCCCAGCTTGCCGTCAACGTCGCACGACGAAATTCGGACTTCACGATCGAAGGCGTCGAACCGCAAAAATGGATCGGTGCCGACGAAGCTGTAGCGCCCGATCTTCTCGCCACCAACGACGCTCTCAAACAGAAAGGCGCACGCGCCCGATTGCAACTTGCCAAACGCAGTGACCGGCGTCAGCGTGTCCGCGACAAGCTGTCGATAGACCGGCACCAAATCCCCTTGCTCGGCCATGCGGCAAAAGGTTTCAAAATCGGGACGATGACGAATCATGAAGATGACCTAAGAGGAACCTGTGATGCGGAATGTCAGAGCCAGTCGTTTAACTTTTCTGCGTGGTTTGACCAACCCAAAGTGACCACTAGAATCCGACTGCCGCATAACGGATTACTTTGGCGGCAAGTCACGTGAGCGAACATCATGAAGAAATGCCGTCGCTGTTCCAAGCCTGCTACTCTGCACATCACAGAGATTCGCAAAGGTGAAGTGCAGCAGTTGCATTTGTGCGAGATCTGCGCGCAAAAGTATCTCGCTCAAGGGAATCCGGACAGCGATGAAGCCAGTTCCGACATGAATGTCGAAGAACTTGACGCGGCCGATGAACTGGCTTGCCCACACTGCGGAATCACCTTCCGGCAGTTTCGCAGCCAAGGCCGCTTGGGTTGCCCGCACGATTACGAAGTGTTCGAGACTGAATTGAATCAGCTTCTCGAAAACATTCACGATGGAACTCAGCACTGCGGAAAAGTTCCGCATCAGACCGGCACAGCAAACCAAGATCACTTCCGGCTGATCAAGCTGCGGAGTGAGCTGCAAGTCGCCGTCAAAGACGAAGCCTACGAAAAAGCGGCGGCTCTGCGCGACGAGATTCAGCAGATCGAAAGCCGCTTGAAACCTCAAACAACCATCTGACGATTTTTGGGCGCGAGGATTACCGCGTCGTAACCACAGTCAAGGAGACGCATCGTGGATCTGGACTCGCTTGCTCAACACTGCGGCGAATGGCTGCGTGGCACGGGGCCAGACTCGGACATCGTCATGTCCAGCCGCATTCGGCTGGCTCGCAATCTGTCGGAGTTCCCGTTCCCCAATCGGGCCGATGCCGCCGCAAAATCGGAAATCGAGACGCTGCTGTCCGAACGGATGATCGCGTTGTCGCCGCGACAAAAACTGAACTACATCCGCGTCAGCGATCTCAACGCGCTCGATCGCCAGTTCCTCGTCGAGCGGCAACTCATCAGCCGCGAACTTTCCGAAAGCGACGGCCCACGCGGAGTCGGAATCAGTGACGAAGAGAACATCAGCGTGATGATCAACGAAGAAGATCACGTGCGGATGCAGGTCATTCACAGCGGGTTTGCTCTCGACGATTGCTGGGCCGAGATCAACCGCGTGGACGATTTGCTGGAGCAGGAAATCTCCTTCGCGTTCGACGAGCGACTGGGTTATCTCACCGCCTGCCCGACCAACGTGGGGACCGGTATCCGCGTCAGCGTGATGCTGCACCTCCCCGGTTTGGTGCTGACCAAAGACATTCAAAAAGTTTTCCAGGCGTTGCAGAAACTCCGCCTCGCCGTGCGTGGCCTCTACGGTGAGGGGAGCCAAGCGATGGGTGACTTCTATCAAATTTCGAATCAAGTCACACTCGGTCGTAGCGAAGAAGACTTGATCAAGACCATCAAAGAAGTGATCCCGTCGATTCTGAAATATGAACGCCGTGCCCGTGAGTCACTGCTTCGCGAAAGCCGCGAAGGGCTGCACGATCAGATCGCGCGAGCGTTCGGCATCCTCAGCAGCGCGCAGACCATTACGACCGAAGAGACGCTCCACTTGCTGTCGAGCGTTCGCATGGGAGTCAATCTTGGTCTGCTGGACGAGTTGGAGATTCCGGCAATCAACGAACTGCTGATCCTGACTCAGCCGGCTCACTTGCAGAAGGTTCGCAAGACACCGCTGGAATCCGCCGAACGCAACATCGCCCGCGCCGCGCTGCTGCGGCAACGGCTGACCGCTCGTGAGCACGAAAAGAATTGAACACAAATCAAACTGGCACGACGCGCAAGCGAGTGGTCACTCACAAATGACCACTCGCTTGCGCGTCGTGCTAACGTGATCGTGAGATTTGCACTGTGCTGGTAGGCTCCGAGGTCATTTGCCACAATCCCGCGCGATTTATTTAGGTCCAACTCAACCCTTCATTCTGAGGATTTCACCGTGCTTGCGACTGTTGGCCAGTTGATGTTGATGACTGTTTTGATGGCTCCCGGCTCGGACATAATCGGGGAGAACGCGGCTTTGGAACTGCGGTATGCGGGGACGCTCGCGAAGGTCGGTAAGAATGGGGCTGAGCAACCTCTCAAAAAGTTCACGCTTTACTCGGTCATCACAAAGCAAGGTGACGGCAAGCGGCTGACCTACCTGACCGATGAACGTGGCGGCGGAAGCTGGGCTTGGCCCGAACGCTTCGGAACGTTGGACCTCAACGCGAAGAACGCCGCCGCCAACGGTTCGACGATTCGAGTGCTCGCCGAACATGAAGGGGTTCCGCATCCGATCAACGTGCGGCAGCCGCTGTTCGAATTCGCCGACAAATTGGGTGACGATGCTGAAGGAGCCGAAGACGATTGGACGGCGGGCCAGAGTTCGTATGAAGTGGCCGAAGAGACAAAGAAGTTGAAGGACCGCGACTGCTACGTCATCCGAGTCGCCACGAACAACGGCCGCAAGCAACGCTTGTGGGTCTCGAAAGCAGACAAGACTTTGCTCGTCGCAGCGGAACAGCAAGTCTTCATGGGACGTGGTGACGAGTTTTTGCTGAAGCTCGAACTCGAATCCACGAAGCCGGTCGATGCCGCGACGCTGGAGAAACTCAGCAAGCCGCTGCAAACACTGCTCGATTTGAAATCGCAAATCAATCGTCCCGATGGCGAAACGAAATCGGAACTCAACGTCGATCAAATCGCCACCGCCAAGAAGGTGATCGGTTCGTTGGAAAAGCAGGCCGAAGGGACGCCGTTTGCCACATTGGCCGCCGTCGTCAGCCGGGATGTAAAAGCTCAAACTCAACGTACTGATGACGTTGATAGCTTGGCGAAAAAGTTCGTCGGGCAAGCGGCTCCGGAATTTGAATTGACCACGCTCGACAAGAAGACGATCAGTTCGAAAGACCTTGCCGGCAAGATCGTCGTGCTGCACTTTTGGGACTACGAAGGAGAGCCGCTTGCGGAGCCTTACGGCCAAGTCGGCTATCTCGATTTCTTGTCGAACAAGCGCAAGAAGTTCGGCATCGAAGTCGTCGGTGTTGCGGTCAATGAATCATTTGCCGACGGTGCAAAGACCACGGGAGCTTTGCGATCGGTGCGTAAGCTGCGCGAGTTCATGAACCTCAGCTATCCGATCGGTACTGACGATTCGACGTTGCTCGCCAAGTTCGGCGACCCACGCAAGCTGGGAGCGAAACTCCCGCTGTGGGTCGTGATCAATCCGGATGGCAAGATCGCTCACTACCACGTCGGCTTCTATGCCATCAAGCCGGACGAGGGCTTGCGTCCGCTCGACGAAGCGGTGATGAAGCAGATCAAGACAAAGTAGCGCTTTGTACTTTGCCACAGCTTAAGTTCGGGCGGCCTTAGTGTGGTACGACACTCCGCGTCGTACGTTCGCGACGCGGAGCGCCGTGCCACAATCATGGAATCCGAAATTCTTGGCTCTGACAAAGCACTCGGATCAAACCGGCAGTTCGCAGATCGCCCACTGTCCGAAGTTTTCTTCGACCTCGACTTGAATCAGCTCGATCGGCGTCTTCGAGACCGCGACAATCACTTCGCGCAACCGCTTCGCAATCCACAAGGCGATCTCTTCTGCTGTCGTGTTCTCAACCGGCAGCAATACGCAGTCTTCGCGCGGAAAAACCCAACGTCGGTCTGCAAACGTGGCGATCACTTCGCGGTCATTCGCTTGTACACGAATCTGCGAATGAGTCGTCGGCAGCAAGACGCGGTGATCGAGTTCATGGACGATCTTCTGCAATGAGTCGCGCAGCGCGATGAAATCAAACACATAACGGTTTTCATCGAGCGGCCCAACCACTTCGATGGCGGTTCGCCAGTTGTGGCCATGCAAGCGTTCGCAAATGTTGCCGTTAAACGTGATGAAGTGCGCGGCGCTGAAAACCAAATGATCTTTGGTCACACGCACGCGAAAGCGAGGTTCGGTCATTGTTGTCTCCAATCTCGTTGTCTCCAATTACGGGTATTGTCCTTCCGGCGGGACGGCGTCCGAAATTTTGATCGGGAGCGAAAGTTCCTCGCGAGCGAACATCGCAAACTGCGAATCGCGATAGACAGTCTGCCAACCCGGACGATCAGCGAGCTTCTTAGCGACTTCCATATTCACCAGACTCAGCACAATATCGGTGCGATACTTCGCGAGAGTTTCTTCCCAACCTTCGCGAGCCTCGAAGAACGCTTCATCCTCTTCGAGTCGCCATGTCGGATACGCTACTTCATAGCGACTATCGAACGAGACCTGCACTTCCGGGCCGAGCTTCCACATCACGTAAGAGCCGAAGTTGTAGGGGACGAAAACGTTGCCGCGAAATTTTTGCTCGGTGAGATAATTCACGGCTCCCACTGGATAAGTCAGATGGAATGCCGCGTCCTTCTCGCGGTGCCCTGGCACGCGCACTCGCCACGGCTCCTCAGTCAGCGCTTTCCCCAGCAGCAGCAGCGAGCACAACGCAAAGACTCCGCAGAGCGCACGCTGATACTTCCACCAACCGCGCCTCAAAACTTTGCCCAATTCAATACGGCTGAGCTGCGCCGGCAGATAACAGGCACAGACGATTGCGTAAAAC
>JAYUFI010000455.1:0-14173 GCA_043738805.1 Planctomycetaceae bacterium
GGCACCTTTTCGTAGTCTGCAAACAGTCCTGGCACACTCGGAGTGAGATTGAACTCTGTGATGTTGAGCTTGCTCAGCACCGCTTCGAGTCCGTCGTCGAAGCTTGACGCAAACGGCGAGAGGAACGCGGCAATCGCGAGTGCGATGACGAGTCCCGCCGCGAGGGTTCTTGTGATCGACACTACGATCGTAGGACGGGCACTCTTGCCCGTCTCTTCAGTTTGTTCGTGCGGATTCAACAAAGGCAGACGGGCAAGAGTGCCCGTCCTACAGATCAGCTCCGGGCGTTGGTTAAGCACGAAGCTAATCGCAGCGCCGGTGATCAACGCCTCGCCCACGCCGATCAGCGAATGAAAGCTGACCATCCAGGCGAAAACTTTCGAGAAGTCGATCTCACCCGCCGGCCAAGACAACCGAAACTCCAAACAGAACAATGCGGCAGCGGCCATCACGCTGCACCACGCGGCGACGACCGAGCCGACAACGATCCCTTTGTGGCTGTCACCGACGAATCGTTGAGTCAGCATGCGCACGGCATGTCCGCCCCAAGCGCCGATCACCGCCATGTGTAGCACGTTGGCTCCGAACGCAAACAGGCCGCCGTCAGAAAACAGCGCCCATTGCACGAACAACACCAGCGTCATCGCGATGCAGCCCGCCCACGGACCAACCACGGTGGTTGCGAGCACTCCTCCCAACAGATGTCCCGACACCGGAGCGCCAATCGGAAAATTGACCATCTGCCCGGCGAAGACCAACGCGGCCATCATGCCGGTCAACGGAATCGTGCGGTCTCCGACAGATTCTTTCAGACGATGCAGGCTGTACGCGACCGCACTCAGCGATAACGCTCCGGTTGCGATGCAGACGGTCGGGCTTAATACGCCATCTTGAATGTGCATTGACAGACTTCCTGTTGTGGCACACGCGGCTCGCGTGCGTCTCAACACTCAATGACGCGCGCTGCGTGTCACCACTAGACCACACAGGCGAGCCGCCTGTGCTACGTTTTGAAACGGCTTCGGAAAATCGCTCGCTCCGACTTTGCGGCGGGATTCTGTCAGAAGCGATAGCCTCCCCGCAATTTCGCAGCGGTTGGGCTTTTCAAAAGGAACCAAACGGAGTCAATTGGTGCCGCTCAATCGGACTTTCAACGATGCTCGGCGAGCGAGGCGGCGTCAGCCCCTCGGTTGGTCGAGCGTCAAACGTTGTTGAAAACCGGGGGGCTGACGCCCAATGGTACTGACTTTAGGTTGCGAACCGCAGGATTGTCGTCTTTCGCTCCGCGAAAGAACGCCCTTTCGCGGAGCGAAAGGCGACAAAGTGAGTGCCATTGGACTGACGCCGTCCCGCTCGCCTGGAGGCCCATCCGTGGATGAATCGCTCATGACTGAACCGCGACGTTCAACGAGTTCGTCGTCGTCAATGCTCGGCGACCGCGTGCGAGCGTTGCAGCTACCGACTCATCAGGAACCGCGACATGCGGCGACCGAGTGGCTCGCGTGGTTGTTGTGCCTTGTTCTCGCGAGCGTCAGCGGTTGGTTGGCTTGGGAAAAATGGAATTCCGCGAACGCCAAGCAATCGGACCTCAAAGCCGCGAGACAGTCATCATCAAATGCGGATCAGAGAGAAGCGAAGTCTGACCTCGCGAAGAATAACGAGAGCCCACCAACCACTGCGGTTGATGCGTCGAAAGAGGGGCTCGTGCATACCGACAGCGGTTACATCATTCCGGCGCATCAGATTTTGGTCAGCCCGAAAGTGACCGGCATGGTGATGACGCTCAATGTCGAAGAAGGGCTGCGTGTCAAAAAAGGGGACATCCTCGCGGTGTTGGAAACGACAGACTACGACGCCGATGTGCGGCGTGCTCAAGCGATGCTGAGTTTGTCGCAGAAACGTTTGGAAGAACTCGAACAAGGGACTCGCCCGGAAGAAATCAAACAGGCGGAATCAGAACTCGCTGAGACGCAGGCGAACCTCAGTGATCTCGAACGGATTTATAAACGCAGCAAAGACCTCTTCGTGAAGAAGGGCGTTACCGAACAAGAACTGCAAAGCTCCGAATCCAATTTCATCGCGATGCAGCGACGACTGGCGAAATTGAATTCGACGTTGGCCTTGCTGCGTGAAGGGCCACGCGTGGAACGGATCGAGCAAGCTCGTGCCGAAGTCCGGCAATCGGACGCGGACGTGTCAAAGGCTCAATGGCGTTTGAACAACTGCACGATCCGCGCCCCGATCAGTGGCACGATCTTGAAGAAGAATGCCGAGGAAGGAAACATCGTCAACCCGGTCGCGTTCAACGGTTCCTATAGCTTGTGCGACATGGCGGACCTGTCTGATCTGGAAGTCGATCTGTCGGTGCAGGAGACGAACATCTCGAAGGTCTCGCAGTACCAACGCTGTCGAATTCAGCCGGAAGCATTCAAGGATCGGAGTTATCCCGGCTATGTCTCGCGTCTGATGCCGATTGCCGATCGCTCGAAGGGAGCGATCCCTGTGCGAGTCAAAGTTCAAGTTCCCGCCGCCGAGGAAGGAATCTTTCTGAAGCCGGAGATGCGCGTCACCGTTTGGTTCTACGGCGACAAGATTGACCCGGCCACACTGGCGAAACGAGGCCGCTCCAACGAACCTTCCCCGGACACGCTCAAAATGCAGTGATCTGTTGAATCGAATTTGTTATTGGCGAAATGATTTACAAGCCGACGCTAGCGAGTGGCTCCGCCCAATATCACTCGCTGGCGCGTCGTGAGTCTTTCATTGCCTTCAGGAGAACATTCCATGATTCGCTCATTCCGTCGTTCGTTGGTGGTGGGAATCTCGCTGGCTCTGGTGCTAGGACTCGTCGGTGGCAGCCAATCGCAAGAGAAACCGGCAAAGCCTACGAAACTGAATCGGGAAGAGTTGGAGAAAGCGTTTGCCGAACGCCTGACCGGCTCGGTCCTCACCGGCAACTTTTCGGTCGTCGGTAAAGAGATGAAGCCCGCGAGTCCCGAACGTTATGAACTCAAAAAGGTCTCAAAGGTCCAAGGTGACTTCTGGCAGTTTGAAGCGCGCATCAAGTACGGCCAGACCGACGTCACCGTGCCGCTTGTTTTGAAAGTTGTCTGGGCTGAAGACACGCCCATGATCACGCTCACCGACGCCACGCTTCCCGGATTGGGTGCCGGTTTCAGCACGCGAGTCCTCTTCGACAACGACCGTTATGCCGGCACCTGGCAACACGGCAAAGTCGGCGGCCACATGTGGGGCACGATCGAAAAAGCCGCCGCGCCGAAAGACGCTTCGCAGGACGAGAAAGCCGCGCCGAAATAAGTGACTCAAACTGAGCATTTTCAGTGACGCCTTTTCAACGCAAAGATGCCAAGGTTCGCAAAGAATCAGGGATGATCGGCGTCGATGTTCAAAAAAGAACAGTGGGGATTGATTGCCACAAAATCGTTGCGGACCTCTGCGCCTTTGCGTTGAAAACTGCTCAGTGAGTTTGATTTTGCCCACCGAATCATTTCACTTCATCCATTGATCGAGGATTCTCCGCATGGCTGAATGGCAAAAGGTTGCCGCTGTCGCTGACGTTCCCGTCGGCACTGGGAAAGAAATCGCCGTCAGCGGCCGACTCGTTGCGCTCTTCAACATTGCTGGCGAGTTCCAAGCGATCGACGGCATCTGCGCCCATCAAGGTGGTCCATTGGGCAAAGGAAAATTGACCGGCAATATTGTGACCTGTCCCTGGCATGGTTGGCAGTTCGACGTCGTCGCCGGAACTCACTGTCTCAACCCGCGCATCTGCCAAACGGTTTTCGAGGTCAAGGTCGAGGACGAGAACGTGTTCGTCAAGCTGTCGTCGATCGAGGCCCTTGCAACATCATCGGCACATCAGCCAGAGCTTCGTCCGGCAGAATGAACGAGCTGTTGAGCAATTCTTTGTATCGTTGACCAGTTCTGGAAAGCGTGCGTTTTGTACGATTTGCACGGCGAAGATTTCTTGAACCGCCTCTTCAAACTTGACGAAGCCGATGACCTCGCTGGTTTCGATGTGGACGATCCAAATTCCGCACGAGCGTTCATCGGGAGGTCGTTCAGCGATCCTGATGCCGCTGAAGATTGCAAGTATGTTGCCAAGTCGGTGTCGATTGTGGAGAGGTTTTTGGCGGCGTGTTTTCAACGTGAAAACACGCTCATCAAGATCGCTTAGACGTCGGTGTCTTGTTGGCTGTGGTTTGGTCACGAGACAACCGGTCTACTTTGTTTTGCCGTTTGCCTGACAGCAATTCAACGGCTTTAGTGTGGCGAATCGTGACGCGAATTCATCGCGAGCGACATCCAACATTCGCGAACGAAACGCGACGAAGTCTTCGACCAGTTGATTGGCCAAGGGCGTCAGATCGCTTCGCTGTTCGACCACGCCACCGACGCGCGTTTCGACGAGCGGTTGTTGCAACGTTGCCTCCGCATCTTTCACGCGGCCCCAAACGTAGCGATAACTTTTGCCCAACTGCGCGGCCGCCTCTTTGATCGCCCCAGTCTCACGCACAGTCAGCAGGATTTCGCAGATGCCCCAACCGAAGACGTAATCATCACCGACTTCCAGCCAGACTTTTACGCGCGGTCGAATCTGAGCCGTCGTCTTGGTGGCTGACTTCGATCTCACTGCCGATGTCGATTTCACCGCTTTGCGTGCTGCCATGTTCAAACCTCATTCAGGACACTTCGGGATCAACGCTCTGCATCCAGAGTATCCGGAGTTTGTTGAAGCCATTTCTAAAACCAGTGTCGGTCGGCTTTCCCATTTTGTCGTTCACGCCATGATTGTCGCATTGCGGCAGAGAAACAAATGAGTTCGCGTGGACTTTATCCTCAAACAACGATCCACCAAAGTTCTTCTGGGAGCCAAATCGTTTGAACTCAACAAATGCGTTATCCGATCTGCTCGCAGGATTCGTTTTTCAGAACACTGGAGACTTCGCATGACACATCAATCCACTCGACGCGGCAAAAAAAATCATGTCCCACGTTTTCACTCGGTCTCAGTTTTTAACGCGTTGAAAACGTGCTCCATGGTTCTGCTTGTCTTGTTGGTTGTCTTCCCGACGACTCATGCGGTCTTGGCCCAAGATCAAAAGGCCGAGACTTCGCCCGTTCGGTTCGACCTCGAAGCACTCTCAAAGACTCCCGCAGTTCATCCGGCTGATGACCTGCAAGTGGATGGTGTCAAAGCGTTCTTTTACGAAGGTGCGAAATACAAAGGCCGACCGACTCGCGTGTTTGCGTACTACGGCGTGCCGCAGACAACAGAGAGCAAAAAGGGCCAGAAATTTCCCGCAATGGTGCTGATCCACGGCGGTGGCGGAAGTGCGTTTGATCGCTGGGTCAAGCAATGGAACTCACGCGGTTACGCCGCCATCGCAATGGATCTGTGCGGCTGTGTGCCGGTCGGAAGCTATGGCAAGTGGCAGCGGCATGAACAGGGTGGCCCGCCCGGTTGGGATGCGAGCTTCAGCCAGCTCGATGACCCGATTGAAGATCAATGGACGTACCATGCGGTGAGTGCGATTGCGTTGGGGCATTCTCTGATTCGTTCTTACCCCGAAGTTGACGCAGATCGCATCGGTGCGACAGGAATCTCGTGGGGCGGGTATCTCACCAGCGTCGTGGCAGGAGTCGATTCACGTTTCAAATGTGCGATCCCCGTGTATGGCTGCGGATACCTCGGCGACAACTCCGTCTGGCTGCCGAGCTTTGAAAAGCTCGGTAAGGAAAAAGCCGGTCTCTGGTTGAAGCAATGGGATCCGTCCGCCTATCTCAGTCGAGCGGCCATGCCGATGCTCTGGGTGAATGGCACCAACGACTTCGCCTATCCGATGGATTCCTGGCAAAAGTCGTATCGCCTGACGAAGTCATCGCCAACGCTCTGCCTCCGCATCCGGATGCCGCACGGACATGGCGCTGCCGGAGAGAACCCCGAAGAAATCCACGTCTTTGCCAACTCAATTCTGAAGCAAGGCAAACCGCTGACGGCGATCACCGAACAAGGAGTCTCCGCCGATGAAGCGTGGGCCGCATTCAAGTCGGAAGTGCCGATCGCAAAAGCCGAGCTTTCCTTCACACGCGACACTGGTAAATGGCAAGACCGCAAGTGGGAGCAAATCCCAGCCGATATCGACCTCAAAACAAATCGAGTGTCAGCGAAAATCCCGGCCGATGCGAAGGTGTTCTATCTCAACCTCTTCGACGACCGGCAATGTGCGGTGAGTGCTCAGCATGTCGAGCGATGAATGATTCTTGCCACCAGCTTCAAACACCGTTGTCGAACATCGTCTTTTTTTGTCATTCCCAAGAACCAAACTCAGCCTGATAGTCGTTAAATCCACATGGCGGCTCTGGTCAGAGAATCGCGTGATCCTTATCTTGATCCCAGCTTCACCGAAACGCTCTCGCATCACAGTGACCCATCTTTTGATGAGGCAGCGACAACCTAAAACAAATAGGGCGAGATCAACGCCTTGTAGATCGCGGAGTTGCTAAAGACTTCTTGAATATTATTTAACAATGCGGCTTCTAATAGTGCCAAATACTCGGGAGCATCAGTATGAAAAATAGAGTCCAAGAATTAGCGAACGAAATCTTAAAGAATCACGAGCCCAACAAGTATGATTTCGTGCTTTCAGAGGCGTTGCTACCGGAATCAGAGAACGGTGCGATACAAGCAGATCGTGCATATCAATTTTTGGTTGACTCTGGTTTTGTCACGCCTGCACCGCAGGAACTTTCGCCAATGAAATTAAGTTCTGAAGTTTTGCCACGTAAGCCATTTAAGTTGACGGATTCCGGAATTGCAAAACGAGATGACTTACTCAGCGAGTAGACCTAACTGACTTTCGCAACGTTGTGATAATCGGGTGGCAGTTATGACGCGGAACAATAAGCCCGGCTCGGATGAGGGGGTATTCCTAACAACGGTCTTTCAAATCGTTTGTTGTATCTTTGTGTTGGGGCTTGTACTGGCGCCTTTCAAGGAGTTGCTCGATTGGCTTGGCCCCGGATTCAAATCGTTTTTGCGTTACCCTATATTCGCCGCCCAATTATTTTGTGCCATAATGTTGTTTCGTGGTGTGCTTTATCCGAACGACAAACCGAGAGACAAGAAGTAATATAATCCACAAACCAATTGAAATAACATTAGCACAGAATTAGTTTAGGGTAAATCATCCAGTCAATCGCACGCTTATTGCCGTCTAGTAATTCCGAAAGCGCCCAGCCAAAACTAGAATTCAAGATGCCGATCGACAGTTGTCTAAGCCATCTTTGGTGTAAAAGGCTCTTCGTGCCAGCGACCTGGGAGCATAGTCCGAGGCCACGACCGCAACTCTCCCGTTTGAAAATGAACTCATGCCATCGCTCATCGACCGAATCACCATCGACCCGCAAATCTGTCACGGGAAGCCGTGCGTGCGGGGGCTGCGGTATCCCGTTGAGGTTCTGCTGGAACTGTTGAGTTCCGGCATGACGCACGACGAAATTCTCGCGGACTACCATGACCTCGAACGAAAAGACCTTCTGGCAGTGCTGGCCTACGCGGCTCCAGTGAGATAAACGTAGGGTGGGTCGAGTCATCAAGACCCACCGGTTTCCAACCAACAAGATCAACATCTGGTGGGTTTCGATGACTCGACCCACCCTACGAGAGAACGACGAGAGACCTGAGAGACACCATGAACCACTTCCATTACGACAAAGGTGAATTGTTCTGCGAGCAGCAGCGGGTGGCCGAGTTGGCCGAAGAGTTCGGGACGCCGTGTTGGATTTACTCCAAGGCGGCGTTGCTCGGACGCCTCAAAGAGATTCAGACGGCGTTCGCGGCCGTGGACCCGGTGATTTGTTACTCGGTCAAGGCGAACTCGAATCTCAGCATCCTCAAGCTGATGCACGACGCCGGCAGCAGCTTTGACGTCGTCTCCGGCGGCGAGCTGTATCGCGTCAAGAAGGCCGGGGCTGATACGACGAAGGTCGTCTTCGCCGGAGTCGGCAAGACCGACGACGAGATTCGGCAGGCGCTCGAAGAACGCATCCTGATGTTCGACGTCGAAAGCGAAGCCGAACTGGATGCCATCGCGGCGATCGCGCAGAAGATGGGAGTCATCGCGCCGGTCGCGTTGCGGCTGAACCCGGACATCGACGGCAAGACGCACGCCAAGACCACGACCGGCAAGAAGGGGAACAAGTTCGGCATGGACATCGAACGAGCCGACGAACTCGCTGCGAAAACGCTGCGAACGCCCGGCTTGGCGATGAAGGGCATTCACATGCACATCGGCTCGCCGATCCTCACGACCGAGCCGTATGCTGAGGCCGTCAAGAAAGGCATCGACGTTGTCCGCAGCTACCGAGCTGCCGGTCACGACATCAACTGGATGAACCTCGGTGGCGGCTTTGGCATCAGCTATCGCCAAAACGAAGGTCCGCCGGCTCAAGCCTACGCGGATGTCATCGTCCCCGGCGTGAAAGAGGCTGACTGCCGATTGGCTCTCGAACCGGGCCGCTTCATCGTCGGCAACTCCGGCATCCTGGTGAGCAAGGTCATCTACACGAAGCGCGAAGGGGGCAAACTCTTCGTGATTCAAGACGGTGCCATGAACGACCTCGTGCGACCCGCGATGTACGACTCGTTCCACCGCATCTGGCCGGTGAACCCGCGAGTCGCGATGCCGGACAACGTCGAAGGCGAAATCGCCGACTGTGAGAAGTCCGACGTCGTCGGCCCGATCTGCGAATCGGGTGACTACTTCGCCAAGGACCGCTATCTCCCGCCGGTCAATCGCGGCGAGTTGCTCTGTACCTTCAGCGCCGGAGCTTACGGGACGGTGATGAGCAGCAACTACAACTCTCGGCCGCGCGCGATCGAATTGCTTGTCGATGGCGACCAAGTCCAAGTCATCCGTCGCAGAGAGACGTATGACGATTTGATCGCGGCCGAATTGGTGTGGTGACCTCGACGCGAGAATGAGTCATCCCAAACAAGACCACTCGCTCGCGCGTCGTGCTTGAAGAAGTGAGGCAACGATCACGCCTCACTTCTTCTTCGCGGCTGCTTTCAAGCAGGTGCGAAACGCGCTGACTGCTTCCTTCACGACGACACCATTGCGGACTCCGTCTTTGCAAGCGGCCGAGCGGATTGCCACGATGTCGGGTTCCAGCATGGGCAGACCGTCGAGCTTGTCGCATCCCAAACTACCGGCCAAGGCGACGATGCGGCCCCCTTGGTGCAGTGCGTCGGCGTGACGCTTGAGGTCAGCGCGGCTGATCCATTCCCAAAGGCTGCGGCCTTGCTTAGCGTAGGTGTCGAACAAGACTCCCACGCAACCGCCAGCTTTGCTGTTTGATTCTTCGAGCACTGCGTCCACGATCGAAGTCGGGGAAGGGGCACCCGCCGCTCGCCAGTCGGCATACGCCACGGCGACCCAGCGGAACTTCGTTTTGCTGGCAGTTTCAAACTGTTTTCGCACGGCTTTCCAGCGTTCCGGCCAATTGGCATCCTTGCCGACTTTTGCCGTGCCGATTTTGAGATAGGTCACGCCGGCGGGGATTTTGGGAATTTTCTTGAGATTGTCCCATTCTGAGAGTTCGCCCAACGCGACGCTGATCGGCATCGTTTTGGATTGTTTGCGCACAGCATCGACGATCTTGGCGATCGTGGCGGCGGGAACCATCCCCAGTGGGCCGTTCAGAGGCTCCTTGATGTCCAGGACATCGCAACCGCCTGCCAGGGCCGCCTCGGCCTCACGGACATCGCGGACGCTTACCAAGAGCCACGGAGTGTCGCCAACCGCGACCGGTGCTTCCTTCGCCATCGTGCTTCGCTTTCCAGGGTTTCTTGAACGAGGGAATCGTATGGCTCAGCCATGATTGTCGCAATTCCCCCGCAACACTTGGTGCGCGCAATACGGTGAATAGGCTGAACTATTCCCCGTTTCAGACAGTCGATAGATTGTCCTCGCGTCGTTCGTGGCTGTTTGCGACCGGAGTTCGTTGATCCGGTCGATATCGAAAACCTCAATGAAGGAGATTCCACCGTGGTCTTGAAAGCTCCCCCGCGAATTCAATTGTCCAGCGGCTGGCTCATTCTGGCCGGCGGATTATTGCTGGGCTTAGGAATCGCTTCGCTGTGGCCCAATCGCTCGCTCACCGCAGCGGTCTCAGATCGCAATGAGAAATTTGGGATGTGTACCGTGACGATGACAGATGGTCTCGAAGCGGTTTTTGTGCTCGACTTTCTCACCGGACGATTGACGGGAGCCTGTCTCGGCAAACAGGGAAACGGCTTTGTCGCGTTTTTTGCTGCGGACGTTGCGGCTGATCTCAAGGTGAAAGCGGGCAAGCCGCAATACGCAATGACCACGGGCTACGCCTCGATTCGAGGAACGCCTGCCGCTCAACCCGCTGCCAGCGTGATTTATGTTGCCGAATTGAATTCCGGGCTCGTCGGCTGTTATGCGATTCCGTTCCGCTTGCCCAACTCAAAGAACCCTGTTCCCGTGAAACTCGTTCCTCTGGACAACTATCAGTTCCGCGAACCGGCGGTCGAGTAACACCGTTATGCTTACCGCGACTTGCTTGTCTGGCATTACAGGAAGCCCGGCCTTTTTCAGAGGGCCGGGCTTCTTTGCTTTGTCATCCGAAGCGTTTGTGAAGGCGGACGTTCTAATGTGTCCTGAATTCAAAGTTCCGTGAATCACTCGCGTCACTGACGTTTTGGGTTACGGGATTGAGCGAGGTGCAATCAGCATTGCGTCACCATAACTGTAGAACCGATAGCACTCACGAATCGCGGCGGCATAAGCGGCTCGAATAGGCTCGATGCCTGCGAGTGCAGAAACCAAAACGATGAGTGTTGAGCGAGGCAAATGAAAATTTGTCAGCAGCACATCAACCGAGCGGAACTGATAAGGCGGTCGAATAAAAATGGATGTTGGTCCGCGAAACGGTTTCAACACTCCGTCAGCGGAAGCCGTTTCCAATGTTCGCACGGACGTCGTCCCCACCGCGACGATTCGGCCTCCGCGTTCTTTCGCCGATTGAATTTGCTGAACGGCTTGTGCATCGATCTCGCACCACTCGGAGTGCATCTGGTGTTCGCTGAGTCTCGTTGTCCCGATCGGTCGAAAAGTTCCGAGTCCGACATGCAGCGTTACTCGAACAATCTCAACACCACGTTGTTGAACGGCCGCCAGCAACGACTCGGTCAGGTGCAGACCTGCCGTCGGAGCGGCCACGGAGCCGGGCTGCTGGGCATAGGTTGTTTGATAACGTTCCCAATCAGCCGGTGTCGCAATCTTCCGGTGCATGTATGGCGGTAACGGCATTGTCCCAAATTGCTGAAGCAGTTCGACGACATCTCCCGAACGATTGGGGCACATTCGCCAAACTCCTTCTTCTTCGCGGTCAATCATGGTCAAAGATAACGATTGTCCAGTGCTCGCGGATTGCTCACCGAGCGGAGACACAATGACTTGCTCACCCGGCTTGAGATATCCCCGAGTTTGACCGATGAGTCGCCAATCACCCGACTCGGTTTGTCCGAGATACAGTCCTTCCCACTTACCGCCAGTCTTCGCACGCTCTCCGATCAAGCGTGCTGGAAGAACTCGCGTGTCGTTCAAGACGAGGCAATCTCCGGGCTGAAGTAACTCCGGCAGATCGCGAATGCCACGATGCTGAACTTTGCCCGTACCGCGTTCAAGCACAAGGAGTCTTGAAGCATCTCGATCAGGGAGTGGCTCGGTCGCGATGAGGTCTTCGGGTAACTCGTAATCGTAGAGGGCGACGTCGTCGAAAGCGGACGGCTCGCCGGATGATGCGGATAAGCTGGAAATGGTCTCGCTCGACATGCGGCTTTGCTCGTACTTTCCCCAAGTTCAAATACTGGAGGTGCCTGACCCCGGTCAGTTAAGCCTTCAATTGCGGCTCGCCTAACTGGGGACACTGTATGACCGACGAGATCGTATCGACTGGGATCAAGCCCGGCGAACGTCCGTCGTACTGCGAGCAACCTCTGCCTGACGGGGCGTTGACGCCGCCGACTCGGATCGCATTTTGCATTACGGATCTCGATTTCGGTGGTGCCGAGCGGATGTTTGTGGAACTGGTCACTCGGCTAGATCGCCGCTTGTGGGAGCCGCGAGTTTTCTGTTTGTCGGCTCCAGGAAAGCTGGTCGAACGGCTTAACGCAGCGGACATTCCGGTCGTCTGTTTCGACGTTCAGAGCATCCACCAAATTGGAGTCGTTTGGAAACTGGCCAGTGAATTGAAGAACTTTCGGCCGGCACTGATTCAATGCTTTCTCTTTCACGCCAATTTGGTCGGGCGAATGTCTGCTCTGATGGCCGGTGTCCGCCGAGTGGTGTGTGGCATTCGAGTCGCGGAGCGTCGGAGTCGAATCCGCTTGTGGCTCGACAAGCTGACTCAAGGGTTCGTCGATCACAACATTTGCGTGAGCCGAGCCGTCGCCGACTTTTCAATCGGCGCGGGGAGGCTGAGATCGAGCAAGATCAGCGTTATCCCCAACGCCGTCGATTGCGAGGTGTTTGCGTCCGCAGAACCGGTCGACCGCACGATGCTGGGAATTGCCGCTGACGTTCCGGTGGCGATTTTCGTCGGTCGGCTCGATCCCCAAAAAGCTCCATTTGTTTTGCTGGAGGCGTTCAAGCGACTGCTCGCTCGTCATCCGACTTGGCAATTGCTGTTTGTCGGACACGGAACGCTGTGGGGTTTGATGGGGAAATGGATCGCCGAGAATGAGCTCGGCCAGAGCATTCACTTGCTCGGCTGGCGTCCCGATGTCCCTCAATTGTTGAAGGCTGCCGATTGCCTCGCGCTCCCGTCGCTTTGGGAGGGGATGCCCAACATCGTGTTAGAGGCGATGGCGGCGGGGCTACCGGTAGTGGTCTCGCAAGTTGAGGGGACCGCAGAGTTGATCCTTCCCGGAGAGACTGGCCTGCTCGTAAAGCCAGGTTCGGTGGACGATTTGGAACGTGCTCTGGAGGCCGTTCTGTGTGATCCAGAACTTTCGAGTCGAGTTGCAAATAATGCTCAACAGCTTGTGCAAAAGCGGTTTACGTTCGAAGCGATGATCTCCGCGTATGACCAGCTTTATCGCAGTCTCATGAGTTCGCCCTGCTGACGAACCCGCTGACCGACCCACTTCAGAATTTTTTGAAAGTGGCAATCGACTGGTAGTCTTGGACCTGCGTCGATGGCCGCGCGCTGGATTGAGTTTACTGACAAAAACTTGCTTGACGGTTCGACCGAAGAAAGTCACTATGGAGCCAAGTGGTTGGTTGTGGGGAAAAGTGGTGGTCAATGGCTCTCACCGGGACATTCGAGCGATCGCTGGATGACAAGAACCGGATCGCGGTTCCCAAGCCTCTCCGTGAAGAGTTCTCTTCTGCCTCGTCCGCTCCGGCGGATGACGTGGTTCAGTTATACGTAGCACCTGGTCAAGACAAGTCACTGTCTTTGTACAATAAGGTTGGTTTCGAAGCACTCGCTCAACGGTTGACATCAAGTTCGTCCAATCGAGCCGAGATTCTCAATTTTCAACGGCTACTGTTTTCTCGTGCAGAGAAAGTAGATTTAGATAGTCAGGGACGAATTCGGATTCCAGAACGACTGGCCGAGTTCGCTCAGCTCAAACGAGATGTGATGTTGCTTGGCGTTCAAGACCACGCAGAGATTTGGGACAAGGGAGTCTGGGCAGAGTTTGAACAACGACACGCCGCTCGGTTCGATGAAATGGCCCAAGCTGCTTTTGCGTAAAACACTCCGAACAAATTGCAGGAGAAACAGGATTCGTCTTGCCTGACAGCACGGGAGAATCCCAAAAGAAATTGATGAGAGCTTCCGCTGGCTAACCGGGCTGCGGAGATTGGTGATCACGGACGATCGCCGTGAAGGGTGGGAATGCGAGTGCGTCTGCATTCTCACCACGCAAACGCCTGGGCCGAAAGGATTCGGACCCAGGCGTTTGCGTTTGCGTTTGAGGGCAGATGTAAAAGTTCGACAAGACCACAGCGATCATTTCGCTGGATTCGCCACCGGAGCTCCAATACGGAGATTTCGGAATTTCACTTCGGTGCTATGGTTTTGTAGGCCGAGGAATCCTTTGAGTTCGCGG